>NZ_CP053187.1:217500-517500 GCF_013046825.1 Turicibacter sanguinis
CAATGACCCTCCACGGTTAAGCCGTGGGCTTTCACATCAGACTTAATCAACCACCTGCGCGCTCTTTACGCCCAATAATTCCGGATAACGCTCGCCACCTACGTATTACCGCGGCTGCTGGCACGTAGTTAGCCGTGGCTTTCTCATAAGGTACCGTCACACTCTAGCCATTTCCTACTAGAGCCATTCTTCCCTTATAACAGAATTTTACAACCCGAAGGCCTTCATCATTCACGCGGCGTTGCTCGGTCAGGCTTTCGCCCATTGCCGAAGATTCCCTACTGCTGCCTCCCGTAGGAGTCTGGGCCGTGTCTCAGTCCCAGTGTGGCCGTTCACCCTCTCAGGTCGGCTACGCATCGTCGCCTTGGTAGGCCTTTACCCTACCAACTAGCTAATGCGCCGCAGGCTCATCCATCAGTGGTGCCGAAGCACCTTTAAACTTTCGTCCTATCCGGTATTAGCGATCGTTTCCAATCGTTGTCCCCGTCTGATGGGCAGATAACCTACGTGTTACTCACCCGTTCGCCGCTCACCACCGAAGTGGTTCGCTCGACTTGCATGTATTAGGCACGCCGCCAGCGTTCATCCTGAGCCAGGATCAAACTCTCCATAATAGTTTGTTTATATCCTAAGCTTCTTTTAAGAAACTTATTTTCTTAAAGTAATGTTTGTTGACGTTCTGTTTAGTTTTCAAAGAACTTCTTTGTCACTTGTTTTAGCGACTTAATTATCTTATCATGTTTAACTCTTTCTGTCAAACACTTTTTTGAAGTTTTTTTCGAATTCTTTCGATTTCAAGTTGTCATCCCTGACGACTTCTTAATATTAACATATCTGTCGAAACATGTCAAATACATTTTTGTTTTTTTTTATTTATTCTATTACAAATAAAAAAAGACTTGGTTTAACCAAATCTTTAATAAATCTATTCACTACTCAACAATCATATTAGGATTATCAATATAATATAATATTCCTTCATAAATGGAATAGGCAATTTGATCTTGATAACTTTCAGTATTCAGCAAATCCGCCTCTTCAGGATTAGAAAGGAACCCAATCTCTACTAATGCAGTAGGAATATTTGAGTTTTTTAAAATAAATAAACTCGAAATTGATTTTGGTTCACGAGTCGTTGTTCCTTCTAAATTAGACTTCATACTCATCATAATGGCAGTTGCCAATTTTTTATTTTCAACCTTTTTCGGATCATAAAAGGTTTGAGCCCCAGTCCACTTACTATTTGTAATAGCATTAGCATGAATTGAAATAGCAATGGCATTTGAATTTTCATTCATAATTTGAACTCTTTTATTCAAATCTTGTTGCTTACGCTTCTTAGCATCGGTAGCAGCCAAATCATAATCTCCATCTCTGGTTAGAATAACATTAAATCCTTGCAATTTCAAATAGTCTTCGACCTTTTTTGTAACAGATAGTACAATTTCTTTTTCAACTATACCGCTAGCAGACAATGCTCCTCCATCTTTCCCACCATGTCCCGCATCCAAAATAATGGTTAGTTTCCCTTCACTTCCTCCATCAATATCACTATTATACTTCCCCATTATGACTGGAATAAAACTTAGAAATAAAACTAGTATAAAGAGCATTAGTAAAATACTTTTCTTCATCCTCATCACCTTTACTATTTTTTTAAAATTCTATGAGGACTTTTTTTAAAATATAATACAAAGATCAAATTTAGCTGTTTATTCCTATTTTTTGATAACACTTGGAATTCCAACTGAAGTCGAATAAGGTGGTACATCTTTTAACACAACAGCATTCGCTCCTATAATACATCCTTCTCCTAATGTAATATCACCTAAAATTTTAGCACCTGCCCCAATTGTTACACCATCTTCAACCGTTGGATGCCTTTTTCCATTAATCCCTCCTCGTCCGACTCCTCCTAATGTTACTCCATGATACATTGTCACGTCATTTCCAATTATACTTGTAGCTCCAATTACCACGCCCGTTCCATGATCAATAAACAATCTTTTTCCAATTATTGCAGCTGGATGAATCTCAATGTTTATCGTACATCTTACACAAAACATAATCCATTCCGCTACTAATTTAAAGTGATGCGTATATATGAAATGAGCAATTCGATACCAAAAAACTGCATGAACACCCGGATAAGTCAAAATAATTTGCAAAATGTTTCTTGCCGCTGGATCTCGCTTCTTAATTGACTGAAAATACTCCCTCATACTTTCTATCCCTCCTATGCTTAAGAAGATACCATAATCTATTATTATCTTATGCCTAAAATAAAAATACGTTCTGTTCTAATCTGGATAACAAACGTTATATTATTTTATAATCTTTATATAAAAAGAAATAAGCTAATTTAGATTACGTCCCTTTAAAGATAATTCTCTTTTCAGTTTTCAAAATGATGATGTTTAAAAATAAACTATGAAAAATAGGTGTACGAATTACTTAAAACCTCAAAGTTTCAAAATAAATTTCACTCATAGATATCTGCTTATTTGGAAAGGTCACCTTCTCAATTCCTATTTTAAACTTTCTCTAAATGTTCAGATATTTTACATACAATAATCAATAATAAAAAAATGATACAAACGGTATTATTCACATAAATAATGTCGTTTGTATCACTGTTTTATAGCTTCTATTTTTTACGATTTGATAGTTCAATAATTTGTTGATATTGTTGTTCTACTTGTTGCTTTAACTTTTGATTATCTTTTATTAACTTTTCAGTCACTTCATTTAATTTTTCAATCTCATGATTTTGTTGTTCTATCATTTGCTTCACTTGTTCACGATGATCTGAATCTACTAAAGCAGCTAACGCTTCTTTTAAATTATCCGCTCTCTGATTTTCTAGATACCAAACAACGTCTTTCGCACGCACTCTATAAATGTCTGGAAGAACTGTTTTTTCATCTAATAAAACTTCAAGTTGTTGGATTTTTAGTTCTAACTGTTTCATTTCTTGTTTGATATGTTTTGCGATTAATGAATCAGAAATGTGAAGATATTCCGTACTCGTTTTAACTTCCGCTATAACCTCATCTAAAGTCGATAATGGTTTTGGTTTTTTGGCTTTCAAATAATATTTGATAATTTGATCATAAATTAGGTATACCAGTATAGGAACAGTAATCCAAAATAACATGACGTACATTAATTTTACATCTTGCATAATAAATAAATATCCCAACAAGATGCAAATAATTAAATCAATCAAAATTACAATCCCTTTTAAATGTTTCATACGATCAATTAAATCATCATAGGTTTGATGTGCTTGATATAATTCACTTTTCGTATAGTTTTCTTTAACAGTTTTCAAATATTCTTGTTCTGTTGATTGGATAGTGGATTCAAGTGAAACCCTTTTTTTCTCGATTTCATCTTTGATAATCTCTATTTCGCTCATAATTTCATCAGTTAACCATAAATTCGAAATTAACTCATCTTTTGTTAATGTTGTTGGATCTACCATGTATATCTCTCCCTTCTCTAAAAAAATCGACAAAATACGCTATTGTTGGAATTATAACAATGTTTGAATTAGAATTCAACATTTGAAAACCTAACTTATTCATCCTCATTTTACGCTTTTATTTATAATATGGTTTTTTCTTATAATTTATAAACAGACGTTTTACATTATATCAAAACCATTACTAACCTAGCTACTAAATCCCAATTTTGGTTATTTCATCACTTCAATATCTAGAGTGACTATAAAAAATTTCTGCGTACGCCTTTCATTTGCGAATTAGTGGCTTTGCATCACTTATGAGGTAATCCAATAAAACTTTCTACTTATAGGAGCTTATAAAGACAAAAAAAACTTAGGGATAACATGACCCCTAAGTTTGAAAGTTTGATTATTTTAAACGAGCTTCTAACTGAGCTTTTAATTCTTCGTTACCTGGTTTTCCGAGTAAAGCAAACATATTTTTCTTGTACGCTTCTACTCCTGGTTGATCAAATGGATTAACACCTAAGATATATCCACTCATTGCACAAGCTTTTTCAAAGAAGTAAACTAAGTATCCAAAACTATATGCTGATAATTCAGGAACATCAACAATTAAATTTGGAACTCCACCATCAACATGAGCTAATAATGTTCCTTGGAATGCTTTTTTATTAACGAAGTCGATTGTTTTTCCTGATAAATAGTTTAATCCATCTAAATCTGTTTCTTCAGCTTCAAGTGTTACTTCAAATTTCGGCTTAGCAACATTGATAACTGTTTCAAAGATATCGCGACGTCCTTCTTGAATATATTGTCCCATTGAATGTAAATCTGTTGAGAATGACGCTGCAGCAGGGAAAATACCTTTTTGATCTTTACCTTCAGATTCTCCGAATAATTGTTTCCACCATTCATTGAAGTATAATAATGATGGTTCATAGTTAATTAACATCTCAATTGTTTTACCTTTTGAGTATAATGCATTACGAATAACAGCATATTGATATGCTTCATTTTCAGCTAAATTTGGATTAGCATATTCAACACGCGCATCATTTGCTCCACGCATCATTTCTTCAATGTTAACACCACTTACAGCAATTGGTAATAAACCTACAGCTGTTAAAACTGAGAAACGTCCACCAACATTATCTGGAACGATGAATGACTCATATCCTTCGCTCGTCGCTAAAGTTTTTAAAGCACCTTTAGCTGCATCAGTTGTTGCGTAAATACGCTTATTTGCTTCTTCACGTCCAACTTTTTCAATTAATAATTTTTTAAATACGCGGAAAGCGATAGCAGGTTCAGTTGTTGTACCAGATTTAGAAATAACATTAATTGAGAAAGTTTTATCTTGTAAGTAATCCACTAACTCTTGAACATACGTTGAAGAAATATGATGTCCAACAAAAATGATTTGTGGAGCTTTACGTTCTTCTTTATTTTGTAAATTATAGAAATGGTTGTTTAATGCTTCAATTGCAGCGCGCGCTCCAAGGTAAGATCCACCGATTCCGATAACTAATAAAACATCTGAATCAGATTGAATTTTAGCTGCTGCTTGTTGAATACGAGCAAACTCATCTTTATCATAATTTTCAGGTAAGTCAACCCATCCTAAAAAATCATTTCCTGCACCTGTTTGTTCATGAATACGATTGTGTAATACTTGTACTAATTCTTTTGCATATTCTAATTCATGTGATGCAACGAATGAAGATGCATTTTCATAGTTAAATGATAAGAATTTTCCCATTGTGCTAATCCTCCTTGTTAACCCTTGCAATTTTCTCGAGTGAATCTCGAATCCAAATGGGTAATTGTTGTGCTAGTGGTGCAAATCCATTTGATGTCTCAAAGTCAGATGCCTTCATACGATTATACCGGTAATTATTATTAGCAACACCTCTTAAACTTAATCGTGCTTGTAAAGATTCAGAATTAAATTTAAGAACTTTTACATCAATAAATTCCCCAATATGAACAAAATCACGAATATCTTTAACATATCCGTCCGACAACTCCGAGATATGAATTAAACCATTACAATCTTCACTCAATTGAACGAACGCTCCATAAGGCTGGATACCTGTAACTTTTCCTCGTACGATACTCCCTTCCTTGATTTTCATCATTTACACCTCAGTTCATACATACCCTTACATTATATCATAAACTTTTTTCCAGAAAATCGCTTTGTGAAATTTTTTAAATGAAAAGGACAAAAAAATATTCAATAAAATTAAAAATCTCTACTAACCCATGACAACATTCAAAAAATCTTATATATTGATAATAATTTGAATGATTATTAATTTTTTGTCTATCACCCCTATCATCTAATTAAATAAAAAAAACGTCCAATCGGACGTTTTTTTTATTTAACAAGAGCTGAGCTATGTTTATGACGATGAACTTTTTCTGGATAAGCATATTGGATAGCAGCATTAATAGCAACTACCATTTCGCCAAATCCAGTGGTAATCATTTTAATTTTTCCATCGAACGTACAAGCATCTCCCGCTGCATAAATTCCTGAAACACTTGTCTGCTGACGATGATTAACACATAAAGCATTTTTATCAAGTTCTAAATCCCAATCTTTAATTGGTCCAAGTGACGAAATAAATCCAAATAAAACAATGACTTCATTTGCATTTACTTTTTCTGTTGCATTTGTTGTCAAGTTTGTTAACTCAACAGCAGTTACTTGATTATTTTCACCTAGTAAACTTTTTGCAACATATGGCGTTAAAATCTCAACCGTAGATGATTTTAATCGATCAACACTAGCAGCATGGGCTCTAAAATCATCACGACGGTGTACAATTTTTACTGTTTTTGCAACACCCTCAAGCATTAAGGCCCAATCTACTGCCGAATCGCCACCACCAAAAATGATGACATCTTTCCCTTTAAAACGATCCATACTTGAAACAAAATAATGAATATTATTAAAATCATCTGCATTTGGTACATCTAATTGACGTGGTGTAAAGGCTCCGTTTCCAGCTGTGATAATCACAGAGCGTGAATAATGGCACTCTTGATTCGTACAAATTTTAAATGTTCCATCTTCTAATTTTTCAACTGTTTCTACTGTCGTGTTTGTTACAATATCAATTTTATCTTGGTATTGATTCATCTGAGTTAATAATTGTTCTACCATTTCTCCTGCTTTAATTTTAGGATGACCTGGTAAATCATAGATGTATTTTTCAGGATATAATGCCGCTAATTGCCCCCCAAGCTCAGGAAGTGCATCTATAATTTTAATGCTCATTCCATGCATCCCAGCATAAAAGGCTCCATAAATTCCAACCGGTCCTCCACCGATAATTGTTAAATCAAAAATTTGTTCTGCCATCTGATTCACCTCTCTTTTAAAATCGTACTTAAATTATAACTAAAAGTTGTGTCACAAACAACTTTTATACAAATTATTTTATTAAATAATACCTATCATCATAGCGTATACAAAAGCAATAAAAATCCCAAATAATGTTCCCGCAAATGTTTCAAGAGGCTCATGTCCCAGTAACTCTTTGAATCTTTTTTGGTAACTTGGATTTTGAAAAATTGAAAAATCACCATTTTTCATTAAATCATCTAATAACTGATTTAACATAGCAGCATGTTGACCCGCATGGCGACGAATTCCCATGGCATCAAAAATAACCACAGCTGCAAAACAAAATGAGATAGCAAATGTTGTGGAATGTATACCGTCTGTCACTCCAACTGCCGTTGCTAAGGCAGACACAAATGCTGAATGTGAACTTGGCATACCACCTGTTGAGATTAATAAGCGTGGACTCCATTCTTTTTTCGTAAGAACACGAATTGGTACTTTGACGATTTGTGCCAATAAATTAGCTAATATGGCTGCTTCGAGTGCATAATTGAACCACACAATAATCTCTCCCCTCTAAATCAATTGATTATTCAACTTCAGCTTTTCCTACCCGACGATGCGCGATACGACTAGCCGCTGCCGCTGCAATCGCTCCTATTAAATCATCCATAAATGTTTGACAACATCCTTCACCTTTTCCCTTAGCATCAATTTCTCCTAAAATACCTGGTTTTAATTTATCAATATATCCATAATTAGTAAAACCAATTGAACCATAGACATTTAAAATAGAGAAGGCTAAAATTTCATCAATTCCGTACAAGGAGTAATCTGTATCAACCATTTCTTGTAGCGGTCCTTCTAATAATTTCATCTCTGCTAATTCATCTAGACGAATTCCTGTTAAAACAGCGTTTTGAACTTCACGTTTTCCTAAAACAGCCTTAACATTTTCAAGACATTCTTCTAATGTTAATTCTTTACAGTAAGAGACTTGTAAAAAGTGTGTAAGCTCTGCAATTTGTTCTAATGTAACGCCTCTATCTTTAATTCTTTGAATAGTTAAATCTGTTAATTGTTTTTGATCCATTTTATTTTCATCCCTTCAATTATCATATTTATATATCACACTAGCATAGATATAGATTAGATACCTATCTTAAAATTAGAGGATGATTCGAATGAAGGAGCTAATTAATTGGTACTATCAACTCCATATCGATCATTTAGAACAGTTGAATGATATCTATTATACAAACTTTGGTGACCGATATATATATATTATATCAGTTGGAAAAGAGAAGAATACAGTTTTTTTCCATCTTCTACAACTTTTACAATATAGTTCAACTCAACGTGTGCTACTCTCTAAAGAAAATACAACGACTGTTCTATTTGAAAATCAGCATTACTATGTCTTAGAATCTATGACACCCTTACATGAATATGTCGATATTAAAACATTGAATATTCCTGTCATTTATCCTAAACCCTATCCATTAGCGAGCGAATTAAAGCAAAGGTGGTTAGCCAAAACACAACTTCATGAAGAACAACTAAATGTTTTAATTGATCAGCTACCACCTGAGAATCGCTCTTTATTTTTTGATTTAGCTACGTATTATATTCATTTAAATGAGCAAGCTTATACTTTTATAAATGAAATCGCAACAACAGAATATTTGGTTTCGCTTTGCCATATGCGTCTCACACCGACAACCTATAAATATGAATTTTTTTCTCCACAGTTAGTGACACTTGATAATAAGGCAAGATGCTATTGCGAATATATTCGTCATCTTTACTTAATGAATCTCGATTTGAATCAAGTTCGTACCTTTGTTCAAATTATAAATCAGGTTAATCCATTGACTAAAGAAGAATGGCAACTTCTTTATGCACGGCTTTATTTTCCGACTCAGTTTTATGACGCCCTGTATAACCTAAGAGCCGATGAAGAAATTGATGTTCCGGCCTTATATGAGCAAGCCATGCAATATAGTAAACTTCTCTATCAACTTCCTTATGAGGTTTACCAAAGTACACTCATCGAACTAAGGGTACCAGAATGGGTGCAACGTGAAGCAAAATATTCAAATTAATGTAAAAAAGAGGCCCCTATTGAATAAGAATAATAGAGGACCTCTTTTTTATATTGAATTAAAATTCATCTACATTTTCAACGCCGATAACACCAGGAACTTCTTCTAATAAAATTTGCTCAATTCCATCTTTTAATGTTGAATCCATTGAAGCACATCCAACACATGCTCCTAGCATTCGAACATAAACGATTCCATCTTCAAATTTAATGTATTCAACATCGCCACCATCACGTTGTAAATAGGGTCTTAACTTTTCAAGAATCTCAACGATTTGTTTTTCTGTTTCGTTCACTGCTATCACCTCATTATGAATTAGTTAAATTATAAAACGGGTAAGTGAAAAAGTAAACAGATATACTTAAGGAGGAATCAATTTGGCTACCTTTTTTTTTACTAAGCTATCTACACTAGGTAATAACTACCTCATTATCAACCTGCTAGAACAACCTAAAAGTAATATGGACTGGTCACAATTAGCACTTAAAATAACGGATGCAAGTACCGGAATTTTATCGGACGGTATCATCATTTTAACCCCCTCTGATATAGCAGATGTAAAAATGATGATTTATAATAAAGATGGATCTAGAGCTAAAACATGCGGAAATGGATTACGGCTCATAGGTCGATATTTAATGGAAATTGACCGTTTTAATCAAGATCAAATCTTAGTCGAAACAGATGCTAATATTTCCACGTTAACACATGATAAAGATGTCATCACAGTAGACTTAGGACTTGCACATATGTTAACTGAACCTTATGAACCACTGAGCCTTAAAAGTGATGTCACAAAGTATTGTAAAGAAATTGAAACATCATTCGGCATTTGGATGGTGGATATGATTTCGATGGGAAATCCTCATTTTATTATATACACGGATGAAGATCATCATACCTTTTACGAGGAAATGGGGCGCTTATCAAAGCGTTACGATGTCAATGTTGGAATGTTAACTGTCATAAATGATCACGAATTAAAATTAACAACTTATGAGCGTGGAGCTGGTTTTACAGGCGCGTGTGGAACGAATACGGCTGCTGCGGTTGCGAGTGCCGTTGTTAGACGACAAGTGCTTCCTAATGAAATCATCAAGGTGTACTTACCTGGTGGAATTTTAGAAGTTAAGTGGGATTTAAACGATCATCTTTTGGCATCAGGAAAAACAACGAAGGTCTGCTGTGGAACTTATTTTGATGAAGACTAAAAAAAAGGCCCTTGGGCCTTTTTTTAAATATTAAATTCTGATAGGTCTTTTAAAATATGGGTTGGCTTAGCGTCGTAACTCATGACTTCTTCACGAAGTGAAACGCCCCCTTCAATATAGATGGTTGGAATATTAGCATTAATTCCAGCTAAAATGTCTGTAAAATAGTTATCACCAATCATGGCCACTTCTTGCCTTGGAACCTTAATCATCTCAAGGGCTTTTTCCATGATGATACGCTCTGGCTTCCCAATAAAAATAGGATCAACACCCGTAGAAACGGTAATAACAGATGTTAAGGCACCATTACCTGGCATCAATCCACGCTCAGTTGGAATGGCAACATCGCCATTCGTTGAAATGAAGGTTGCCCCTTGTCGAATTCCAAGACAAGCTAATCCATACTTTTCATAGTTAATGTCACGATCAAGTCCAATAACAACATAGTCTGGTTGCTCAGATGTTAACGTCAGTCCTTTTTCAAGCAAAGCTGTTTCAAGACCAATTTCACCAATCATATAAACCTTGGCATTTGGATTTTGCTCATAAATATATTGAGCCGTTGCCATAGATGGTGTGTAAATCTGCTCTTTTGTGACAGGATAACCATGTTTTTGTAAGACGTCTGCCACCATGTCTGGTGTTTTAGAACTGTTATTTGTTAAAAATAAATACGGAATTTGCTTTTCATGAAGTTTTTTTACAAATTGTAACGTTTCGTTTATGACCTCACATCCTCGGTAAGCTGTTCCATCTAAGTCGATTAAATATCCTTTATACATGCTATCTTCCTCGTTGTCTATCTCATTTATTATTCAGTTGCAGTTTCAGGTTGAACGGTGATTTTTTCTAATACATAATAGGGGCATCCATAAACGCAATATTCTGTTAAATATTCTGGAATCGTGATACATTTTAATTCCAGTGGAACATTTTTGCGCTCGTTATAATAGAAGCCTTTTAAACGTAATTGGCCTCCTGAAAAATCCCCCACAATTACATCGTATTTTTCTAAAATTTCAGTTAATTTTTGATAAAATAATTCTTCTTCAAATTCCACTAGATGGGATTTCACTAATTTATAACGATATCGGCTCACTTTTTTCACCTCACTACCTCCTAGTCTATTAATAGTTATTTTATCATAAATCATGATTAAAGTTAATTTTTATGTCAGAAGCCGTATTTTTTCAGTTTAAAAATACGGCTTTTGTTAGGTTATTCTAATAAAAGGTTTTCCATTCCCTCTGCTACACTTTGTTCAGGTGATGGATTTGGTACTGGTGTTTGCGTATTTGAGTTGCTAGATGAAGTATCTGTACTACCCGAAATTGGATTCATTGGTGATGCCGAACTATTTCCAATGTAATAGTATTGTGGTGTTTGTCCCGTAATCATTTTTAATACCAGTGGACTTGAAACTGAGACAGTGACTTCATCCGATTTAAACGGTAATAAGACCTCTAATTTGACATCTACTTTTAATAAAATTTCAAGTAAGGCATTATTGATTCCGTATGGTTTAACTTCTGTTACAATGTCAGTTACAGTACTTCCATTTAGCTTAACACTCACCGGAAAACTTGGACCAATATCATGAAACAGCGACAAATTAAAGGCCGCCGCCCATGGAATATTAATCAAGACGCCATCTTCATAAGGTCCCCCATAGATAGCATCCAAACCAAGTTCAGTTAAGTCACCACTCTCCACGAGCAGTAATTTCTCTTCTATTTGCTGGGTAGTTGAAACGAGCAAGCGATTCAAAACAGGTGTATTGACGATGATGCTACTGACGAGTCCCTCATCATTTTCTTTAAATTTAATGACTTCATCTATTTTGAAGTTGACGAGTTCGCTTTGCGCAATGCCTTCCTTAATAATTAAGGTGGCGATATTTGTCGTTTGAGCCTTCGCATAAGTCATGACAACGGGATATAGATTCTGATACATAAAGGTTAAACTAACATAAATTCCCCATCCAACTAAAACCGCGATGCCTATTCTTCTCCATTTTTTTAGATTAATATAATATCGTTTTCTTCTTCGACGTCGCCTCATATTTTACTTCTTTTCCTCCCTTAGTTCATTGTGTCGTTAATTGTCACTTCCTGAATTTTATTGTTTCCAATTTAGAAAACCGGTTACACAGGTGAAACGTTTCAAAAACTCATTGAAATTCAATTGCTAAGGTGGCATAATGAAAACGTAGCCAATAAAATGGATGCGATTTAATAACTGAATTCAATGATTATTAAATATATATTCAATTGAGGGGATAACATTGAACAGTTTTATAATAAAAAGGAGTGAAATTTTAATGAACTATCATGCAATTTATCATCGACCAAAACAAAACTATGCTTACGCATACGATAAAAAGACCATTCACCTTCGTATTCGTACGGCTAAAGATGAAGTAGAACGCGCAGAGGTTATTTTCGGAGATCCTTATCACTGGGTTGCTGGTGGTGGTGGCGGAAACTTAAACGCTGAAGGTGCTAGTGGTTGGATGTCAAAAACCGTTGAAATGAAAAAAGAAGCATCAACTGAATTATTTGATTATTGGATTGCGGCTGTCAGCCCAGAGTTTAGACGTATGCGTTATGCTTTCGTTTTAGAGTCAGATAAAGAACAAATTTTATTTGGGGAAAAGAAAATTGTTAATTTAACTAATAAAGCAAAAGATTCAGATATGACTGAGGAAAAAACACACTTTGAAAACTTAGGAAACTTCTTCTGCTTCCCATTCTTAAATGGTATTGATGTTTTCAATGCTCCTGCTTGGGTAAAAGAAACCGTATGGTATCAAATCTTCCCTGAACGTTTTGCAAATGGAGATGCTTCAATTGATCCTAAAAATGTAGTCGAATGGGGATCTGTTGATCCAAAATACGATACGTTCTTTGGAGGCGATATTCAAGGAATTATCGATCACTTAGATCATATTGAGGATTTAGGAATTACAGGAATCTACTTCTGCCCGATTTTTAAATCACCATCAACTCACAAATATGATACGGAAGATTACTTTGAAATTGATCCTCAATTTGGAACAAAAGAATTATTCAAACAATTTGTTGAGTTAGCACATGCCCGTGGGATTCGTATTATGTTAGATGCTGTCTTCAATCACTGCGGTTGGAATTTCCCACAATGGCAAGATGTTGTGAAAAATGGTGAAAAATCAGAATACAAAGACTGGTTCCATATTCGTAAGTTCCCATTAATTGAAGAAGATTTTGATGAAATTTTACAACCTAATGGATTAAATTATGATGCTTTCGCATTTTGTGAGAATATGCCAAAGTTAAATACAGAAAATCCAGAAGTGTTAGATTATTTCTTAGAAGTTGGGCGTTATTGGGTTCGTGAATTTGACATTGATGGATGGCGTTTAGATGTGTCTAATGAAGTCGATCATGCATTCTGGCGTGAATTTAGAAAAGCGGTTCGTGAAATCAAGGATGATGTCTATATCTTAGGTGAGATTTGGCATGATTCTCAACCTTGGTTAAATGGTGATCAATTTGATGCCGTTATGAATTATCCATTAACAGACGCGATGCTCGAGTTTATTGCAAAAGATCGAATGAAGCCATCTGAGTTTAAAGTAGCGATTAATAAGATTTATACAGACTACGCTCACAATGTAAATGAAGTGGCTTTTAATTTACTAGATAGTCACGATACAACGCGTTTATTAACGACTTGCGAAGGTAATAAAGCAAAAGCGTTATTAGCTTATACCTTCCAAATGACACAAACCGGTTCACCTTGTATTTATTATGGTGGCGAAATTGGTTTAGATGGTGGAGCGGATCCACTATGCCGTCGTTGTATGATTTGGGATGAAGAAAAACAAGATCGTGAAATGTATGATTATTTAAAACAATTAATTCGCATTCGTAAAAACTATCCGGCGATGCGTTCTCATGAATTACAGTGGATTGAAACAAATGATAAAGAGAATGTGATCATCTTCAAAAAAGTTTTCAAAGACGAAGAAATCTATGTGATTTTAAATAATCAAGATGAGGCAAAATCAGTTAGTGTTCCAACTACGATGAATCAAATGTATCGTAACCTTATGACTGATGAGGAAATGATCATTAAAAATAGGGTAAAAATAGCACCTCTTTCTGCCCTATTATTAGTGCCAGTTAAATAGTAACTGGCTTTAGGGGGGAAAGTTATGTCATTTGAAAAAAAATCATTATTTCAATTATCGTGGCCTATTTTCATTGAGTTGACACTGTTCATGCTTATGGGAATGGTCGATACCTTCATGTTAAGCGCCTATTCGGATAATGCAGTAGCCGCTGTTGGAATGTCGAATCAAGTCATTAACTTGATTGGGGTGATGTTCAACTTTGTGGCAGCGGGAACGATTATCTTAGTATCACAAAATTTAGGAGCCAAAAATCAAACGAAGGCATGCGAGGTCTCAATCGTTTCGATTGGGGCCAACTTTTTGATTGGTATTATTTTAAGTGTTGTGATGATTACGTGTTCAAAATATATTTTAACATTCATGAATACGCCACTTGAAATTATGGATATAACGCTTAATTATACGAAAATTATTGGAAGCTTTTTATTTTTAATGGCCATTCAACCGGTCTTAAGTGGCATCTTACGAAGCTTTGGGTATACGAAACATTCCATGATTATTACGTTAATTGCCAATCTGATTAATATTTGTGGGAATGCCCTATTTATCTATGGATTGTTTGGGGTCCCAGAACTAGGACCGGTTGGAGTCGCTATTTCAACGGTATTTAGTCGATTCGTAACGGTTGTCTTGATTGCTGTGATTATTTATCGTAAAATTGAGTTCAAATTTTCAACACACTTCTTCAAATCTTGGCCACTTCAAGATGTTAAAAATATTTTAAAAATCGGAGTCCCATCAGCTCTTGAACAACTTGCTTATTCAACATCACAAGTCATTATTATTTCCTTTGTTTCCATGCTTGGAACACTAGCGATTACAACGCGTGTTTATACGGGGAATATTTCGATGTTTGTTTATTTATTCAGTTTAGCAATTGCTCAAGGAAATCAAGTGTTAGTAGGCTATTTGATTGGTGAGAAAAAAACAGATGAGGTTTCGCATCAGACATTTAAAACGCAGAGATTAGCCGTATCCGTCTCACTTGGACTTTCAATTATTTGTTACTTAGGCAGTGATTTTTTATTTGGAATTTTTACAAGTGATGCAAATATTCTAAGTCTTGGACACACGCTTTTATTAATTAATGTATTCTTAGAAATTGGTCGTGCAACAAATCTTGTCTTAACGAATGCTTTAAAAGCAGCGGGAGATATTAATTATCCATTTATTTTAGGGATTGTTGGGATGTGGGTCATTTGTATTCCAGTCGCTTATGTTCTTGGGATTTGGTTTGGTCTTGGATTAGCTGGTATTTGGATTGCATTTGCAGTGGATGAGTGTTTCCGAGGACTGGTCTTCACCATTCGTTGGAAGTCCCAAAAATGGGTAAATAAGTCGTTTATTTCCTAATTTTAGCGTTTTACATCGAGACGATGATTGACATTAACAGCTCACGTCTTTATAATTAAGGGATAGGTTAACGATTACATAAATAGTTTTAGGGGTGGCAAATTTGGCAAATATTAAAGACGTAGCAAAGCTTGCGAATGTATCAGTCGCGACCGTTTCTCGTGTTATTAATAGTAAAGGTTACGTTAATGAACATACAAAAGAGCTTGTAATGAAGGCAATCGAAGAATTAAATTACGTTCCAAATGAAATTGCCCGTTCACTTTATCGAAAATCATCAAAAATTATTGGAGTTATTATTCCTGATTTAAAGAATGAATTTTTCAACGACATGATTTCAGGGATGGAAGAGGTTATTTTACATCATGGCTATAAAACAATGCTATGTACTTCAAAGGAGAGTATTGATCGTGAAAAAGAATATTTACAAATATTCTCAACCAATAAAATTGATGGTCTAATTTTATGCTCAAATTCACCGGATATCGCTTCTTATACTAATTTAGATATTCCAATTGTCGCACTGGATCGTATTATCAGTAAAGATATCCCATCTGTTACAGCCGATAATTATATGGGAGGAATTTTAGCAGCCAATCGACTCATGTCACTCGGATGTAAAAATATCGTTCAATTCCGAGGTCCATCAACAGTTGCACCTGCGAATGAACGTTGTAATGGCTTTTTAGAGACGATGAACCGTGATCCCTATATTCGTGTCCATACGGTAGAGCTTGATTTTTCAACAGATAATACCTCAGAAATTTATAAATTTTTAATTACGCATCCTCAAATTGATGGAATCTTTGCTGGAAGTGACATCATTGCAGCGCGTGCGATGCGTTGTTTAAAAAAATTAGGACGTTCAGTCCCAGAAGATGTTCAAATTGTTGGATATGATAACATCAGCATCTGTGAATTTACCGATCCAACGATTACAACTATTGCCCAACCGATTCAATCAATGGGAGAAATCGCTGCTGAAACCTTATTTAAGTTAATTAAAAAGGAACCGATTGAACAATTACATATTACATTACCTGTTGAACTCATCGAACGTGAGTCAACAAAATAAAAAATACCGTGAGGCGCTGCTTCACGGTATTTTTTATTCTATAAGGACATGCTTTTTTCAATTCGTCCTGCTTTAGGTTGAGTAGCTATTAAGGTAACGGTGGTCCCTGTCTTAGCTTGAATCAACCACGTTACTTTTTTCAAAATAGGGGCATGATTCTCGGTCTGAATTCCATCATAGCTATACTCTGTTTTAATTCCTGAAAATCCTTCTAGATGGCCGATGGTCTGAGTTTCTTCACTGTTTATCAATTTAACTTCTCCAACACATGAAACAGTGACTGGTTGATCAACTTTCACCGTTTTAGCTTGTTCACAAACATAGGTTGGAAGATAGCCTTGATTTGAAACAACGACTTCCATTTGATAAAGATTGGGAGCTACTTGAATCACCTCTACAGATGCAAAAACTAATTTTGGAAGCGTCGCAATTTGACGCAACATAAATTTGGTGTTGTTTTCTATCTCGGTCTGAAGTAGATGTGGCGGACAGTTTTGCATCGTATATTTGAAATCACATCCACCTATTTCAACTTCACCGAGTTGCGGATGATTAATCTTTGTCCATTCCTTAAATCCTGCTTCTTTTGAAACATTCGTATCAATCCACGCCAGTTGCTTTTTATAATCTTCCAGCTCTTTTTCAACCTCTTGATGGGCAATGCGTGGCCAAGTATGGGAAATTCCGGCGTGCTTTTTCATATCCCATAGTTCAACGGTATAAGTTAAAATTCCTTGGGTAAAGTAGCACCAATCATCAAAGGCACCTGATGAATAATTAACAGTATCTGTCAAGAAAGCATCAAAAATGTTGTAGCATGGATACGTTGTTTCATCTGTTCCCATTTTTCCAATCGTTTTATATAACTTCATATCAAAGGGATGAGCTTTTTTTTCAGGATGTATCCCAGGTGGATAGATAATCATTCCTCCACTCGTATGAAGCGTTGAAGCTAAGCTAATATTCGAATGGTTAATAATAAAGTCAGCCACCGCTTTATTTTCAGGATTTGAAAGTGGATATTTCCCTGAACCCGGTTGACGGGCATCTGGGAACCATCCAAATGGATAATTTCGATTAAAATCAAGCCCCCATTTATTTTTAGCTAGTTTAATATTGATCCCATCAAATCCAACAATTTCCCCTTCAGGATAAACGTTATAAAAATCTCCATTCACCTCATCCGGCTGGCGCTTAATCATGATTCGTGAATCATCACTTGAAATTTTCCAAGCACCATACGGTGATTTAACACGCATTAAACGAATGACACCATCACCATCTAGATCACTAGGATGCAATCCCGCTTCTTTTTCCTCATACGGATAATTTCGATTCACTGAGCGAAGTTTCTCTGCACTGGTTAAATAGGCTTCCGCTCCATCTGGTGACATACGTGGAATAACATATACCGTATAATCATTTAGTAATGGGCTTTCATTTGTCACTAGATAATCAATCGTATGCATCGCGGCCATGGAACCTGTTACTTCACCTGCATGATGATTACCATCCATATAAAAGGCAGGCTTCGTATGTGGCGCCCCTGTGTTTTGATTCGTGAGCGTCACGGCAAAGACTTGTTTTTGTTCATCTGTTTCACAAATGGATTCGACACTCATTAAATGAGGATATTTATCTTGTAATATCTTAAGACAATCTTTTAATTCATCATATAAATAATAATGATCATATTTAAACGTCGTTAACATTAAATCCCCCCTATAGCACTTTACTTAAAAAGGCTTGCGTACGTGGATGTTGTGGGTTATCAAAAATTTGCTGTGGCGTTCCTTGTTCGCAAATATTGCCCCCATCCATAAATAGCACACGATCACTAATTTGTTTAGCAAATCCCATCTCATGCGTCACAATGACAATCGTCATTCCATTCACGGCTAAATCTTTAATCACCTCAAGGACTTCTTTTACCATCTCAGGATCGAGTGCACTCGTTGGTTCATCAAATAAAATGACATCTGGGTCCATCGCAAGGGCACGAACAATTGCTAGACGTTGTTTTTGTCCCCCTGATAATTTTCGTGGGTATTCATTTGCTTTTTCTTCAAGCCCAACTTTTTTTAATAATCCTAATGCTTTGGCTTCAATTTCTGCTTTTGGAACTTTCTTTTCAAGCCTTGGCGTAATCGTAATATTTTCAAGGACAGTTAAATGAGGAAAGACGTTAAAATGTTGAAAGACCATCCCAATTTTTTGACGGTGTAAATCGATGTTTACTTTTTTATCTGTTATATCGGTTCCTTCAAAGATAACGCGCCCACTACTCGGCTTTTCAAGTAGATTTAAGCAACGTAAAAATGTACTTTTTCCACTGCCGCTCGGACCTATGATGGATACCACTTCCCCTTGATGAATTTCTTCGGTAATTTCATCTAATACTTTTAAATCTCCAAATGATTTACTTAATTTTTCAACTTTAATCACTGACACTCAATCTCCCTTCCATCGCTTTAACTACTTTTGATAAGCTAAATGTGACAATAAAATAGATGACCGCGGTAATCATAAGTGGTGCAATCGGTTTGAATGTGGCCGATTTTATCATTTGATACGAGGTCATTAAATCGTTGATAAAGAAGACTGATGCGAGTGATGTTTCTTTGACCATCATGATAAATTCATTCCCAAGCGCTGGTAAAATATTTTTAACGGCTTGTGGGAAGATGATGCGAGTCATCATATGGACATCACTCATTCCAAGACTTTTAGCAGCCTCCATCTGTCCTTTGTCAACCGCTTGAATTCCGGCACGGATAATTTCGGCAACATAGGCACTGCTGTTAATAACTAAGGCAATGACAATACAAGTCCAATCTGAGATTTCAAATGGTAAGTATTTCGGCAAAAATAACCAAAAGAAATAAAGTTGTAACAGTAAAGGTGTTCCCCTAATAATTTCGATATAAGCGGTTGAAATGAATTGAACAATTTTTGATTTTGATAACTTAATGATGGCAAGAACTGCCCCGAAAATCATTCCAAAGAAAACCGTGATAGCAGCTAGACTTAACGTTCCCCCTAGCCCTTCTAAAAAGACATACCAGTACTGATCTAAAATTTTAATCATATCTTGAACCATGTTCTCACACTCCTCCTTAATGCGTCTTATTCAATTCCTAAGCTTTTAGCATAGGCTATATACGCCTCTTCCCATTGTTGATATAATCCTTGTTCTTTTACCTCTTGGATGATTTCATTGATGGCTTCGACTAATTCTGTTTCCCCTTTAACAATTCCAATCATGGTTCCTTCTGAATCATTTCCTTCAAACAAGACAGAACTCATGACTAAATCTTTATTGGCGTTCACATACTGCTCTCCTGTTGAATATGAGATAGCTAACGCGTCTGACTTTCCACTTTGAACACGTAAGACACCATCTGAAAGAGAGGCAATGGTATTAATTTGGGCATTTGGTAATTGGTCTTTAACATATCCTTCTTGTAATGAAGCACTTTGAGCTGCAATACTAACTCCATTAAAATCTTCTAATGTTTTATATTTTTCGACATCTTCTGCACGAATTAAAAATCCATCACCGTCTCCATCTTCAGATGTATTATAGGCCTCACTAAACTCCATTGCTTCTGCACGTTCAGGCTTATATCCTAGTCCTGAAATCGCCATATCAGCTTTTCCCTCACTAATGGCAGCTAAAACAGCACTAAAATCCATAATCTTCAATTCTAATTCAACACCTAATTTTTGTGCGATATATTTTCCAAGTTCAATGTCTGCTCCTACATATTGTTCCGATCCTGACTTTGTTGGATCAATAAATTCATAAGGTGCATAATCTGGGCTTGTCGCCATGGTTATTTTTTTAGTTTCTTTTATTTTATCGAATCGACTCGTTTCATTTGAACTTTGTGCACATCCACCCAGTACTGATAAGCATATTCCTATAAAGACTAAACCTTTAATCATTTTTTTCATTGTTCATCTCTCCCTTAAGTTCATCTTTTTGTTTTTTTATCTTCAGGGCCCTTGAAGAATAAAAAAAATCGTCTCTAGACTATTAATTCTAGAGACGATTAAGACCGCGGTACCACTCCAGTTAAACATATAACAAAATATGTTTCCCTTTAACCTTTAACGCAGGCAGGCGTCTTATCCTACTTTTTGGTTCAGATAAGCTCTCACAAGTGCGCTTCAGAATAGATGTTCCTGTAGGCTTTCACCATTCCCTACTCGCTGTTAAGTTCCCTCTACCCTTACTCTCTTGATCATCGATTTTTTTAAGTTATTACTAACATACAGGATTCACCTCTGTTTGTCAACCAAATATTTCCATTTGTTGTTTTATTAATAAAATAAAAAAAACGCCTCTAGACTATTAATTCTAGAGACGATTAAGACCGCGGTACCACTCCAGTTAAACATATAACAAAATATGTTTCCCTCTAACCCTTAACGCAGGTAGGCGTCTTATCCTACTCTTAGTTCAGATAAACTCTCACAAGTGCGCTTCAAAATAGAATCACTTTTAGGCTCTCATCCCCCTACTCGCTGTTAGATATGCTCTACTTCTACTCTCTTGATCATTGATTATTTTAAGTTAATAATAATGTACAAGATAAATCAATCAAATTCTCCCACCATTTTCTAATCAAAACTTCATTCTATCAGAAGATATTTTCAATCCTTTAAAAGTCCGATTAGATTTAGGATGAAGAGACAAAAAAAGCTGTATCTTATTCAAGATACAGCTTTAAAGTGTGTGTATATATTATTTTTTAAACTTCGATTAACGAATAGCTTTTTCAGTGTCAACATCGAAGAAGTGACATTTGTTCATATCTAAAGCAACTTCTAATTTATCTCCCATACGGATATCTGAACGAGCATCTACTTTAGCAACTAATTGTTGTCCCGCTAAATTAGTGTAAAGGATTGATTCATGTCCAAGTAACTCAGCAACTTCGATTTCAGCAATATATTTTGCTTCTTCGTAAGTATCAGTTACGATTGGCTCATCATGAATATCTTCTGGACGAATACCGAAGATGATTTCTTTATTATCGTATCCTTTTTGTTTTAACATATTGTATTTTCCTTCAGGAATACGGAATTTTTGGTTGTCAGCTACGAAATATCCGTTAGCTACTTTACCGTGGATGAAGTTCATAGCAGGTGAACCGATGAATCCTCCAACGAATACAGTTGCTGGGTTATCGTAGATTTCTTTTGGAGAACCGATTTGTTGGATAACTCCGTCTTTCATAACAACGATACGAGACGCCATTGTCATCGCTTCTGTTTGGTCATGTGTTACGTAGATAGTAGTTGTTGCTAAACGCTCATGTAATTTAATGATTTCTGAACGCATGGCAACACGTAATTTAGCATCTAAGTTTGATAATGGCTCATCCATTAAGAATACTTTTGCATCACGAACGATTGCACGCCCTAAAGCAACACGTTGACGTTGTCCCCCTGATAACGCCTTTGGTTTACGATCTAAATATTGTTCAAGACCTAAGATTCGAGCAGCATCTTTAACTCGACGGTCGATTTCATCTTTAGGAATTTTACGTAATTTTAATCCGAATGCCATGTTATCATATACATTCATATGTGGATATAACGCGTAAGATTGGAATACCATCGCGATATCACGATCTTTTGGTGCTACGTCATTCATTAACACACCATCAATATAGAATTCCCCTTTAGAAATTTCTTCTAACCCTGCGATCATACGTAAAGTAGTAGATTTCCCACATCCAGATGGTCCAACGAATACGATAAATTCGCGGTCCGCGATATCTAAATTGAAGTCAGTTACCGATGGATTTGGATTGTTCTCATAGATTTTGTAAATATTTTTTAATTTAATTTCAGCCATTTTTAATTCCTCCCTCATGTGATAGTTAAATTATAGAATGAAAACGATTTTTTATCAATAAACAAACTGCACATAAAACGCATACATAAATTGTGCAAAGTGTATAAGGGGCTCTAAACCTTTAATTTTACATCGCAAATTAAAAGCTAAGCTATTCCTTGATGTCGTCGAACACACTATTAAATCTCGATTCTATGATCTATGACATCAACGGGATTCTAGACAACTAAAAGCTTCTCATCTACTCCAAATTTGATGAAAAAAACCGTCATACAAGATGACAGTTTAAGTGTTTTTTTCCATTTGATTAATGATGACATAGGCAATCAAAGCATCATGGAATTCTTTAATATTGAGTCCACTTAATTGGATAAATCGTTCAAGTTTGTTCATGAACGTATTGCGATGCATATAGATCATCTTGGCACCAACGGATATATTAAAGTTGTTTTCCATATAAACTTTAGCAACTTCTAATAAGTCATAGGGGATTTTGTTAAACTTCTCGACAAAATGGGAATAGCCTTCGTATAGATTTAAATTTTGAATCATATATTGTAGTAGTAAATCGTGTGAACTAACCGTCAACTTAGTCGTATTTCGATATTTTTTATAAAGTTCATATTCATTCAAAAAGGCCTGCGAAATGTTTGAATCAACTAAATAACAGTCTGATTGATAAAAATTAATGTTGTGATAGAAGTCTTGTTGAATCGCTTGTGCGAGTTCTTCTAGATTATGTTCTTCTTTTGTTTGAAAATCGATAATGACACCAAACTCACGGCTTAAAAAGAGGACAATACATTTTTCATTTAATTCTTTGATAAGTTCATCAAACTCTAGTTTAGTATCACCATCAAAATGGTGGGCAAAGAAGATAAATCTAATTTCATTTCCGTCTTTTTGAATCATGTCTAATAAACTTTTTTTATTGTGTAACAGTAATTCTAGCCACAATAATTTGATTTGTTGATTAAAATCAACGCCTACAACCTCTTCAAGCATAACCCCTAGTAATTTTTTCTCTTGTTTTGAGATCCCTTTTTTGATACCGATGAGGTGATTTTGATCATCTTTATACCAATAATAGTCATTTGGATAGTCTGGAATTTCGTCAACGATACATTGTTCCCCGTATAATTGTTTTAATTGTAAAAGCATATGACACCCTCACCCTTCCCCTCATAATATATACAGTAAGTATATCATTTTTTAAATTCCTATAAAATAGCAGTTTAACGGATGAGGGTATTAAAAAAGATTTACTAGAAACTTATAAAGGAGGATAAAAAGATGCCTAAAATAATTAGTCCTAGTCAGCTTTCTCAACTTATGGGTAGTAGTAAGCAAAAACCAATTGTCATTGATATAAGATCTCCCTATGAATTTTCGGAGTTTCATATTCCTGGTGCAGTTAATATTCCATATCAATCGATTGTCATGTACCCCGAAAAATTTTTAACGCTGAATTCAACCTACTTTTTAATTTGCGATAGTGGGAGTGAAAGTTATCGAGCCTGTATGATGCTAGAACCTTTGGGGTACCGGGTAGTCTCTGTGCAAGGTGGTTATGCTAATATGCGATTCAGATAAAAAAAGGGACAAGAGTGTGTAGTGACCCCAAAAAGTTGAACTAAATATTAAGCAGCCAATTGGCTGGTATGAATTCGGTATTGAACTGGACTCATGCCAGCCAATTTTCTTTTGATTCGTTTATGATTATAGTAGTCAATATATTCTTCAATTGCTTCTTTTAGCTCCTCATATGTTTTGAATGTTTTACCATAATATTTTTCTTGTTTAAGAATCCCGAAGAAATTTTCCATAGGAGAATGATCTAAACAGTTTCCTTTACGAGACATACTTTGAAATATGTTATTCTGTTTTAATGTTTGAACCCATTGTCTATGTTGATAGTGCCAACCTTGATCAGAATGAATCGTTGTTCGATATTTAGCTTGTTCAAGAATTGGAAGAACTTGATATAATGATTCCATGACAAAGTTTAAATCAGGTTTATGGCTAATTGAAAAAGATAAAATTTCACCCGTTGCCATATCCATTATAGGGCTCAAATATAATTTCTTTCCTTCTTGTGTTTTAAACTCCGTCACATCTGTTGTTAACTTTTGATAAGGATACGGTGTATTAAAACGGCGATTAATTCGATTCTTAGCCACTGTTCCAACAGTCCCTTTGTATGAGCGATATTGACGTGATTTACGACCAAACTTGACACACATTATCCCAAGCTTTTTCATGAGACGATATACTTTTTTATGATTGATTCTAATTCCTCTATTATAAAGCTCATCTTGAATTCGACGATAGCCGTAAGTCTCATCACTCTCTTTAAAAATAATTAAAATCAGCTCTTCAAGCTCTTGATCAGGATTTACTTGTTTCATCTTATTGACCCAATAGTGATAGGTTGATTTAGGAAACTTTGTGACCTTTAAAATGTCACTTAATTTAAAATTAGCCGTTAATTCTTGGATGATTCTTGTTTCGATTTGATTCTTTGGCTCCATGGCGTAATTCCATGGGCGTGACACTTTTTTAAGTATTCATTCTCGATTCTCAATAATTTAAGTTCTTCTTCTAATTGTTGTTCACGAGTTAAAGTTTTTGGTTGTTTAGATGCTTTTAATTTAGTCATAGGATTTTGAGGCCTTCCTTTCGATTTAAAGAATGCCCCTGCACCGTCTTTTAGAAAGTCTGCCTTCCAATTGGCAATCGTTCCTATCTCTGATAATCCAAAATGGATAGCAGTTTGACTATATGAAGCACCTGTTGTTTTCATATAGTTTAATACATTTAATTTAAATTCTCCAGTATATTCTTGTTTTTCTTTTCGTTGAACTCCACTTCTTCCAGTTTGTTTATATTGTCTAACCCACGTTTCAATTTGTGATTTACTTGGTATGTGATATTTTTTAGCGAGCAAACGGTAACCTAAAGTTCCCTGCAAATACTCGTTAACAACATGCAACTTAAATTCTGAGCTATATTTAGCCATAGAAAAACACCCCTAACATTAGATTTTTAAGTCTAACATTTGGGGTGCACTACAGTGTTTAACATTCTTGTCCCTTTTTTAAGGCTTTAAAACGTTTAGGTAAATCTGTTTGAAAAAGATGTCTCTCTTTTGTAATCGGATGAGTAAAGCTTAGTTCATAGCTATGTAAGAGATGTCCCTCTTCTAGCTCTAACGCGAATTCATCATACAGTGTATCCCCAACTAAGGGATGACCTAAATAATTCATATGGACCCGAATTTGATGTGTTCGTCCTGTTTCAAGTTCACACTCGACAAGCGTCGATTTTTCCCATACTTCAAGCACCTGATAATGGGTAATTGAATCATCACCATCTGCACGAACACAACGTCGCACATTTCCTTCGGATTCTCTTGCAATCGGCGCATGAACAGTCCCTGAATTTTTTCCCATCACTCCCTTGACAAGCGTATAATACTTGCGCTTAATCTGCTTCACATCTTTCGTTAGCAAATGGTGAATGTGGCGGTACTTAGCGACCATTAAAAGCCCGGACGTATCACGGTCTAACCGATTGACAAAGTGAATCGTCGAGGCAATCTCATGCTCATTGTAATAATGAATGAGAGCGTTGGCGAGCGTTTTTTCTGGGTGACGTAAAGAGGGTATCGTTGGAATGCCTGCTGGTTTGTTGATGACCAGTAAATACTCGTCTTCGTACACTACATCAAGCGGCATCTCATACGGAGTCAGCCCTGTACTTCTCTCTTCTTCAGGAAATGTAATCACTAAGACATCTCCCTCTTTTAAAAGATAGCGAACATTTTGATGCTCACCATTCACTTCCATATTTCCACCACGATGTTTCGTCGCAACAATGGCTTTTTTAGAAATGTCTTGTTTTTTCAAAAAATTAAGCAGTAAGGTTTGATCATCTGCTGCTTTGATTTCATAGGTTAATGTTAAACTCATAGATTCCACCTTAACTTTTAATTCTGATAGATAAGTCCAGATAAATTTTATCAAGACTTTTTAATATCTGCCCCAATATTGAAAGGTCCTTTCAAAACATTTCAATTTTTCTATAGAAAATGATCTTTTACACGTCCCCAAAATGGTACATCATGACGTTTAATAAATTTGACGTTACGATCAGAAAGCGTCACTTTAACACGATTAATATGCTTATAAGTGGCATACAAATGATCTCTTGTAATTGTAATATCCTCAAAGTTTTCTGACTCTAAGATGACCATTTGTTCTTTTGGAATAATCAACGGTGATCCAATCGTACGATACACATTATTATTAATTGATCCAATCTCTGTCATTTGAAAAGCAGATAAACTCGGATATAAAATAGCTCCCCCTAATGATTTATTATAGGCGGTACTTCCGGTTGGTGTTGAAAGACAGAGACCAGTCCCTCTAAATGATTCAAAAAACAAATCACCAATCGTGACGTTAAAGTGTTGAGTTCGAAACGCATTTAAGATCGTCATCTCATTAAACGCATATAACTGATGACAGTCCCTTTCATCATAGCAGAGTTTAATTGACAGTAATGGGTATTCACTAATTTTTTGTGCATCTTGATGGATAAAGGTAATTAAATCATCTAATTCTGTTGGCAGCCAGTCCGTGTAATATCCAAGGTGCCCCGTATGAATTCCAATAAATTTAACTGTTTCAATTAAGTATAAATAATGATGGACGGCATGTAAAACCGTTCCATCTCCACCAATGGTAAAGACGATATCTGGATACTCATCATCTATTTCAACCGAAGCAGCTTGAAGCCTTTTTAAAAGCTGTGCTTTTACTTCTTGAGAATTTTCGCGTTCATTTGCGTAAATCGAAACTTTCATATTAGTCACCTTTTTGTTGTTTAATTACATAGTCTTCATTCACATTGACAAGACTTGTGGGTGGTTCAATAATACGGTATTCATCTGTTTTTCGTTTTTCAAATGTTTTCTGTGCTTCAGCGATTTCATCGCGAATCTCTGACATTTGTCGATCAAGCCATCCAGCTGCTTCAGCCGCTTGTTTTAAGCGATCTTTAATTTGATCTGGAATTTGACCATCGTATTTATAGTTTAAAGAATGCTCAATACTTGCCCAGAAATTCATCGCAAGCGTTCGAATTTGGAACTCAACTAATACTTTTTTCATCCCATCAATGGTTTCTAGATGATAGTAAGCATGAATGTGATACGAGCGATAACCGCTGTCGCGTTGATTTAAAATGTAATCTCTCGTTTCTACAATTTCAAGATCGTGACGTTTTGTCAATAAATCGACGACCATGTAAATATCTTCGACAAACTGACAGTTAATTCGAATTCCCGCAATATCATACACTTCATCTATTGCATTAATAGATAACCCCATTCGTTCAAGCTTATCTAAAATACTTGAGATAGTTTTAACCCTCCCATCGACAAATTCAATGGGTGAATGGAGCCCTTTTGTTTTATATTGTTGCCTAATTCCCCTTAAATTGATTTTTAATTCTTGTAATGCTAATTCATAAGGCTCAAAAAAACTTAACCAATCCATTAAACATTCACCTCTAATTCCTCTCTTTTACGTTTACTTTCAAATGGTTTTCATATACTTTTTTTCAAGTTAGTGACAATTATAACTATCTATTATTGATTATAACACGAGGATACGTCATAATAAAATATAGAGGTGATTTTAATGGCAACAAATCTTGAAATTGAGTTCAAGAATATGCTAACTGAACAAGAATATCAACAACTTTTAAATAAGTTTTCGATTAACGAAGAACAACTGTGGACGCAAAAAAATGTGTACTTTGATACGCCGACAGGACAGTTAAAAAAACTTGAAGCGGCTCTTCGTATCCGTGTTAAAAACAGTACTTATGAATTAACCTTAAAAACAAAACAAGCCGTCGGTTTACTTGAAACGAATCAAATGATTACCAAACAAGATTATCAAGCTTTAAAATACGATAAAGTTTTAGTGAAAGGTCCCGTGTATGAGGCCTTACAATCTTTATCCGTTGATGTTAATCATCTTCTAGTCATCACTGACTTAACAACCAAACGTGCTGAAGTGCCTTATAAAGAAGGTCTTCTTGTGTTAGATAAGAGCTTTTACTCTGATGTGATTGACTATGAATTAGAATATGAAGTCACTGACTATGAAGTGGGATTACGTCATTTCAATGACCTTTTAAAACAATATCATATCCCAACGCGTGAAACTGAAAATAAAATTAAACGTGCAACCAATGCGATGAATAAAAAGAAAAACTAGCCTAAGGCTAGTTTTTTTGTTTTAATAAATTGCCAACTTTTCTATCCTCTTCTAACACTTCTTCTAACTGATGATAAACACGGGGATACTTTAACACTTCATAATACCCCTTGTGATTGGATATAATCTGTAAACGAGCTAAAATCAAAAGATAAGCCTTCAAAGCTTTAATGGCATATTGATCAATTTTTAAGTGATAGTGACCTTTTAATCTATTAACTAAATCCGTCAGGTTAAAAAAACTTCCAATCTCTTTCGACATAATGAAACCAATTAAGACATACGCTTGCCAAATAAAAAGTGGTTTGGTAAATCCCTGATGATTCGCAATGGGCCATCCAACTTCAGATGGCATAAGCGAGAGTGTTAGACGATGCCCATAGCAAAGTCTAACCAACTCTCTTTCACTTTTGATGTATTGTTGCCATTTAATACATCTAAATTCTTTTTTTATCGCTAACCATTGTGTTAAATTAACACCTTCACACGCTTCTTGATCATTTAGCAAATCGGTCATCTGTAAATTTTTTAAATATACTCGATTTGCCTGTGCTTTAACCTCTTTTGGGTTAAGCCAAATAATTTGATTAAAGAGAGTAACTTCTTCGGTCATAATATTTAGATGAATCAGTGGATGATGTTTATTTAAAGCCATGACTTTATTTATTAAATAGGTTTGAGGCTTTTCCTTCAAATCTCCAATAAAAACCCATAGGACCTCAATTCCTTTTGAACGATAGTCTTGAACTCGCGATTCAAACAAGCTTTGACTTATAGCACTTTTTTGAATTTCAATAACATAAGCTTGATGATTCCATTCAAAATAAAGATCGGCAATTCGTAAGATATCTTGAAATCTTTTTTCAATCCTGATAGAGGTTGCCCCTTGACGTTCTAGGTACGAGGCAAGTAAAAATTTTGAAATTCTATGCTCCTCACTTTCAGATTCAGAACATTGATATTCACATGGCACTTTATGAGCAAAATGAGCTCTTTTTTTCATCCCATACTTTAATATCATGTCCCCCTCGCAATGTGGGCATATGTAAGGTAAGTGGTTTTGATGCTTTTGTATAATTTCGTTTCGACTAAGTCCTGTTAAATCAATGAGTTGATTGTTTAATTTTGCTGTTAACATGTTATCACCTAACATGATATACGCTTATTTTAACGATTATCTTTTTCAAGAAGCAGTATTTTGCTCATTTAAAACTTCTTCAAGTCCTCTAATCATCTCATCCATGATATCTAAAAATTGAATATCACCTTGTGCGGCATAGCCCATTAGTTGTTTAACTTTTTCATTCAAATTGGTCGGATAAATATCGCAACTATCTTCCATGATTTGAATAAGACGCTTTTCCCCCGGATGATAAACTTCATTTATCGCAAAAATGATATCAAAATAACTCGCTAAAAACTTGCTGACTCTTGGTGGAATACTCAACGTGTCTTGGCGAATAATCGCTTGTTCAAGTTGATGATAATAAGAAGAGAAACTATCTTTTAATAGAGGAAAATTTAAATCAATAATATTTTCCTTTAGTTGCTTGGGATAAGTAGTTGCGTACTTTTCATACAACGCTTTTAGGCGTCCCCCTTTATCAAACAAAATGGTGGAATCCATAAAATTACGAATAAAACACGTCGTATAGCCTACCTTTGCTACATGACGTTCCATTACATCATATAATTCCTGCTCAAGTTCTGACAAAATAATAAACGAAACCGTAATCTCAACTGGAAAATCACTCAAGAGAAAATGATCACTTGTGACGAAGGATGGATAATTCATCTCTATTTTTGTCGCATATTTTAAAATTATTTGTCGTCTTTTTTCTTCCGTCAAAGGATTTACTAAATAAACATCTAAATTAATATCCGATAAATCATCTTGTAAACTTGCTGCTTTAGAACCAGCCATCGTTAAACCAACAACTTCTCCTAATTCAGAATAGTCGGCAACAAGTCGATGCAGTATTTCATTTAAATTAATCATCTCTTCCCCTCCATCACTTTGATTTAGATACCCTGACATCTCTTAACATTCATTTTGTTTCTTATAAAAAAACAACTAGTTTCAAGTAGCTGTTTGGATTATTAGTCATTGTAAGAACTCAATTCATTCTATTCTTTATTCCTACTCTTTATGTCCATTTTTGTTTTTTTGCATAAAAAAAAAACAGTATTGAAGTAGAATGCTACTTCAATACTGTTTTACTTAACTTCTGTTTGTTCAATAAAATTATCACTTAACGCACGTTCTAATGCTTTGACATATGAACAATTACAGTTATCACAATTATTACAATACATGACATTGCGTAACTCACGCGGTAAGAAACAACGAATTTCTTCATCGTTATATCCAATTTGAAGACGATGTTTATCGACAATAATCGGGCGTCTTAAAACACTTGGATTCGCAACGATAAAATCTAATAACTCATTAATTGTCATTTCATCTGCATCTAAATTGTTTTCTTTAAATGCTTTTGAGCGAGTTGAAATAATATCTTCAAAACCATTTTCCGTTTTTTCTAAAATATTTTTTATATCTTCTCTTGTAATCTTTGTGACAAAAAGATTTTTTTCAATATATTTAATCCCGTATTCATCTAGCCATTTTTTAGCTTTACGGCATGAAGAACAACTTGGCGATGTATAAATTTCAATCATTTATTATCCCTCCACGATAGTCAAGCACTATCTTCTCTATTGTACAATACACATTAAAGACTGACAACGTATAATATTTAATATTATTAGTTTTACTCCAGCTAGAACTGTTATACATGTCCTATTTCTACCTATTTGTCAAATGATATGATTTATTTCTTTAAAATTGTATCGAACTCATAAGGAAAATACAAGTAAAATATAAAAAATAAATTTAGTTATAAAATAATAAATATTGTTAATCCACATCAAACAACATTTTTCCCAGATAAATACAATTCAACGAACTAAAAAAGGATACATCGATTGTTCTAGATAAGTTTTTCACATTTAGAAAACTTTTACTTTACCTAGCAATTGCCTGTGGCAATCTACGCTTCAACTACTAGATTCATCCACAAAACATCGGATTTCTTCCTTTATATCCAAACAGTTGAGAAAAGTTCAGAGCTCGTTTTACTCGCTACTTAACCTCCGAATCTAATGTCCATCCTTTTATCATGATGCGTTAAAACTCCTTAAAAGGGGCACCATCTACTAATGGCTTGAAGACTAAGTCTGATTATAAAATGATGACGCTTTTCCCGTTTGTATATAGTAAAAAGATGTATCTAATTCGATACATCTTTTTATGATTAAGTTATCGTTCGTTTTGCCAAGTTTTAATTTCTTCAGCTGTTCCAAGGACAAAGTGTCCAGGACTAACTTCTGTCCACTCTCCTGCATAGTAATCCACTTTAGATTTATCATAGACAATACGTTGACGATTACGTTCATAATTTGGATCTGGTAAAGGAATTGCTGATAATAATGAACGAGTATAGGGATGAATCGCACGCTCATAAATATCTTCTGCACTTCCAAGTTCAACTAAGCGTCCTAAGTGCATAACACCAATACGGTCTGAAATATATTTAACCATTGATAGGTCATGCGCAATAAATAAATACGTTAATCCAAATTCTTTTTTAAGCAAGTTCATTAAGTTAACAACCTGTGCTTGAATTGAAACGTCAAGCGCTGAAATTGGCTCATCCGCAATAATAAACTCTGGATTTGTCACTAAGGCACGAGCAATCCCAATACGTTGACGTTGCCCACCTGAAAATTCATGAGGATAACGTCCAGCATGATCTTTACTTAATCCAACTGCTTCTAAAATTCGATAAACTTTTTCTTCACGTTCTTGTTTTGTTTTAGCTAATTTATGAATGTCAATTCCCTCGGCAATAATGTCGATCACACGCATACGAGGATTTAAACATGCCATTGGATCCTGAAAAATCATTTGCATTTTTTGACATACTTCAGCTTTCTCAGCTTTCGATAATTTTTTTGCAATGTTTTTTCCTTTAAAGATAACTTCTCCAGCTGTTGGTTGATATAAACGAATAATACTACGTCCAGTTGTTGATTTTCCTGAACCTGATTCTCCAACTAAACCAAATGTTTCACCTTTATAAATTTTAAATGAAATATCATCAATGGCTTTAACTGTGATATGACGATTAATTTTAAAATACTGTTTTAAATTTTTAACTTCTAATAAAACTTCACGTTCTTGATTACTCATGATCATATCCCCCTTTAGCACGAAGACGTAAAACAGCAGCTGGTGGTGTTACTTTAGGAGCTTGTTCATGTAATAACCAAGTTGCTGCATAATGAGTATCACTTACTTTAAACATGGGTGGTTGTTCCTCAAAATCAATCTTTAAAGCATACTCACTACGAAGTGCAAAAGCATCTCCCTTTGGCGGCGTTAAAAGGTTAGGAGGTGTTCCTGGAATGGCGTATAATAACTCCTCTTTTGTATCTAAATCAGGCATTGACGCCAATAATCCCCAAGTATATGGGTGACAAGAATTATAGAAAATTTCATCACTAGTTCCAATTTCACAAACACGTCCTGCATACATAACAGCGACACGGTCTGCTACATTCGCCACCACTCCTAAGTCGTGCGTGATGAAAATAACAGCAACATTTGTTTTAGCTTGAATTTCTTTAATCAATTCTAAAATCTGTGCTTGGATGGTTACATCAAGAGCTGTGGTTGGCTCATCACAGATTAAAATACGAGGATTACATGCTAAGGCAACTGCAATAACGATACGTTGACGCATCCCTCCTGAGAATTGATGAGGATATTGCTTCATACGCTTGTCTGCATCACTAATTCCAACTAAACTAATTAATTCTTCTGCACGTTTTTTTGCCTCTGCTTTCGAACATTTTTGATGTTTAATAATCGGTTCCATGATTTGTTTTCCAATCGTCATCGTTGGATTTAATGACGTCATTGGATCTTGGAATACCATGGCAATCTCTTTACCACGAACTTGATGATATTCACGCTCTGTTAATTTGGCTAAATCAATTTGTTCCCCTGATTCTTTTGTATATAAGATCGATCCATCTGTTACTTTACCATTTTCAGCAAGAATCCCCATAATGGCTTTTGATGCAACTGATTTCCCTGATCCTGATTCTCCAACGATCGCTAGAGTTTCGCCCTCATGTAGAGTAAAACTCACACCACGAACTGCAGAGACAGGACCTGCAAATGTATCGAATGTAATAGTTAAATCTTCAACATCTAAGATTTTCTTCATGTATTCGTCACCGTCCCTTTCTATTTACCGCGTAAACGTGGGTCTAACGCATCGCGAAGACCATTCGCTAATAAGTTAATCGCAAGCATTAAATACACCATAAAGAATGATGGAATAATCATTAAATATGGATAACTTGTCATAACTTTATTACCGTTACTTAATAATACCCCAAGTGATGACATTGGAATTGGAAGACCTAAACCAATGAATGATAACATCGCCTCAGTTGCAATAGCTCCTGGAATCGAGAAAGTTGCCATAACAACTAATTGTCCGATAATATTTGGGAATAGGTGTTTGAAAATAATACGAGTACTACTTGCTCCAAGTGTTGTTGAAGCCATAACGAACTCTTGATCTTTTAATTTTAAATATTGAGCACGAACGACACGAGCAACTGAAATCCATCCTGTTAAACTCATGGCGATAATTAACGTAATAAATGATGCCTGTACATTAGATAATTTTAAATGTAATAAGCTCTCTATCCCATCAATGAATGGATCTCGAATGGTAATAAAGATAATTAAAACAACGGTTGTTGGAATACTTCCCAAAATTTCTGTAATACGCATCATAACGTTATCAATAGCAGTTCCTCCATAGAATCCAGCGATTGATCCGTATAAAATACCAATTGTAAAGTCAATAATTAATGATAAGAATCCAATTAATAAAGAAACTTGAACCCCTGTCCATAAACGAGTCCAAACATCAAAGCCTAACTCATCTGTACCAAAATAGAAGTATAAATGTTCAATATTGTTTTTAACATAGACATTGACTTTAACTTTTAGCATCTGAACACCATATTGGTCAACGCTACTACTAATAAATTCAAATGAATCTAAATCACTGTACGAAGAGTATTCACTCATTAACTCACTAACAGGTACCGTTTCAGTTGTGCTTGACCCCGTTAACTGAATGGTTACTTCTTTATTTTCTCCCTCACCTGTCCATGAAATAATTTGATAATCATATGGATGATATTTAATTCCTAAGGCTTCAACAAACTCAGCTTTTGTTAAAGGTGAATTTAATTTACTAATGTCTTCAGGTAAATTACTTCCGACCATTAATTCTAGGTTTGTTAAGTCTTTTTTCATTGTTCCATCCGCAATTCCAAGTTTTTCAATTCCTGGAATACGAGGCGGTAAATAATTCAAACGACCTTTTTCAATTGCAACGCCAGTCGATTCTTCAATAATGATTGGAGTTTGATCATAACGAACAGCATTTCCATTTGAGTGTTTTGGTCCAATCATTTGTGCTAAGAATGAAACAACAACTAAAAGAATAATCGCATATAAAGAAATAATTGATGGCTTATTTTGGCGTAAACGGCGGAAAGCATCTTGCCAGAAGTTTAAACTTTCTGTCTTGATTTCATCCCCTTTTGCATGATTTAACTGCGCACGCTCAAATAATTCTGGATCAAATTTCTTAGAAATCATTATTTTCCACCTCCTGCAAGACGAATACGAGGGTCAATAATTCCGTATAAAATATCGATAATTAAGATGACAACAACGTATAAGAAACTATAGAAGAAAGCAATTCCAAGTGTTAAGAAATAGTCATTCATTGTAACCGCATCTAACATTAACTTACTTAATCCTGGTACTCCAAAGAATTGTTCAATAACTAAACTTCCTGTCATAATCGAAATTAACATCGGTCCAATAACTGTAATAACCGGAATTAAGGCATTACGTAAAGCATGACGTGTAATGACTTGTGATTTTGTTAATCCTTTTGCACGTGCTAAAAGAATATAATCTGTATTTAATACTTCAATTAATTCACTTCGCATATATCGCATTAATGATGCAATAACTGGTACTGCTAACGATAAGGATGGTAAAATTAATGATTTAAATTCTGCTAAACGTGTTACCCCACGAATTGGGTCGTATGATTGGTAAAGATAAGGTAACCAACCAAGTTTATTACAAATAAAATATTGTAAGAAAGATGCTAAAACGAAGGATGGAATCGAAACCCCTAGTACAGCAATAATCGTAATTAAATGATCCCAAACCGTGTTTCGGTTCATTGCGGCAATGGCTCCAAGGATAATTCCGACTGTTACCCCAACTACTAAGGCAATAGCCCCTGGTTTAATCGTATATGGAATACGAGATAAAACTAAATCCGATACTTCTTGGTTCTGTAACTTGAATGATGTCCCAAAATCTCCTTTTAACACACCTGTCATATAGCGTGTATATTGCACTGGAACTGGATCATTTAATCCGTATTTATTTTCAAGAATTGTCTTTTGTGCATCTGATAACTTTGGATCTTCAAAAGGTCCACCAGGCATCAGCTGTAATAACAGGAAGTTAACCGTTAAAACTAAAAATAGTGTGATGACGATATAACCAATACGTTTAATAATATATTTAAACATATTTTAACTCTCCCCTTTCTTTTTTAAGTTCAATATGTCTCCCACAACTAGCTATCATAATTTTTTGATTCTTATTAAAAAATAGATTTAAAAAGATTAATACGCATTAACTTTTTTTTAAATCTATTTTTTAAGCTAATTGATTTTAAATAAGCATAAGACTAAATGATTAGCCTTATGCTTGCTATTTGCTATTGAATAAATAGAATTTTTCATTTATTCAATAGCTGTTTTCATGTTTTAAAACTTAAAATTTAATTCACTGAGCTAGAATGATGACTTTTTTAAGCGTCATTTTTACTCAGCAATATCTGTCCACTTGAAGAAGTAGTCAGGTCCTACTTGTTGTGGCCAGTAATTTAATAATTTAGGATCGCGTAATCCAACACTTCCTCGTTGATATAAAGGAATGAAGGCTTGATCTTCACCTAATAAGATTTCTTCTGCATCTGCTAATGCTTTAAAACGTGCTTCTAAATCAGTTACTAAATCACCTGTTTTAGCTGCAGCGATTAATGCATCATATTCTTCATTAGAATAACCTAATTTATTTTGACCATTTCCAGTTGTAAACATATCTAAGAATGTCATTGGATCTGCATAATCAGGAGACCATCCAGACCATACCATATGGTAATCACCTGAAGTCGAACGAGCTAACTTTTCAGCAAATGGTAAAACTGATAACTTGATTGTTAAGTTCTCGTCACCTAAATTAGCCTCTAAGTCATTTTTAATAGCTGCCCCAACTTGAGCGGCACTATCACCTTCGAAGATAATGATTTCTAATTCTAATGCTTGTGTAACCCCTGTCGCTTCACGAGCTGCTGCCCATAATTTTGCTGCTTCTTCAGGATTATAAGAGTTGTATCCATTTGCATTTTCTTCATTTACATTACGGAAATCTACACCTTCATAAGCTGTATCTGCTGGTCCGTAAACAAAGTTTTTAGGTACAAAGTAATCTGCTGGTAATGAACCATTTGCGAATACATTGTCTGTGATAAATGCTTTGTTAATTGCCATATTAATTGCTTTACGAGCATCAGTGTTAGCAAGTAATGTTTTCTCAGGAGTCATAGCACCTTTACCGTTGTTAACTTCTAAGTAGAACATTCCAGTGTCCCCATAAGCAACGGCATCTGGACGTGAACCATAAGTTTGAACGTTAGCACCTGATAAACCAATTGATTGGATTGATCCTTCTAAGTATAATCCAACCGCTGTATTGTTATCGATACCTGGTACAACACGGAAATCTACACCATCTAATGCTACATTTTCACTATCCCAGTAGTTAACATTTTTCTCAATGTAGAAACGTTCAGAAATTTTCCAATCTTTAAATACAAATGGACCATTGTAAATAAAGTTATTAACATTTGTACCAAATTTATCTTCAGTTACTTCATTAACGAACGCTTCATTTACTGGATAGAATGAAGGGAATGCCATTAATGATAAGAAGTATGGCGTTGGAGTTTCTAACTCTACTTTTAATGTGTACTCATCAACTGCCGTTACACCTAATGCATCAATTAATTCAGACATATCAGTACGTGCTGCATCAACTGATGCAAAACCTAATGCTAAAATTGCTTCTTCAGCTGAAGCCATTTTCACTTCTAAGTCAGCTTTAGCTTCATCATATTGAGCTTGTGCTGTTTGTGTATCATTATCTTTATAATCGCTTAATTTTAAAGCTTCTAAATCTGATTTATATGTATCGTAAGATACGATTGATTCTGCTAATCCTAAAGCATCATTAGCTCCTTTGATTCCTGCAGTTTGAATCATGAAGTTATATTGAGCACCACTTGTTGGGTCAATTAGTTTTTTCCAAGAATAAACAAAGTCATTTGCTGTTACAGGAGCATAAACTGATCCATCAGCTTTAACCCAATTTGAATCTTCACGTAATTTGAATGTGTAAGTTAAACCGTCTTCAGAGATTTCCCAAGACTCTGCAGCTCCCGGTTCAATTGATCCGTTTTCTCCAAATACTACTAATCCTTCTAAGATATTTCCAAGCATTAAGAATGAAGCTGAATCTGTTGCAGCCCATGGTACTAATGATGGAATGTTAGAAGTTTGTAATAGTTTTAACACTTTTTTAGACGTTGAGTCTGTTGTTTGTGATTGAGTCGTACTCTCAGTACTCGGTGTTTCAGTTGCATTTTTATCAGATGAACATGCAACTAATCCGAAGGCACAGAAAGCAGCAGCAAACACAGTTAATAATTTCTTATTCATGTTACTTCCCCCTTCAATTTTGTTTCCAAAATTGGAATATTTTGTACCATATTTTGATACTTGTTACTATTTTATAATCGACTCCCCCATTTGTAAATCCCTTTTTCTGGTTTGAAAGCGTTATTTGTTAATAAAAAATAAATATACTGTATAAATTCACTAAAAATACCCAAAATATAAGTTTAAATTTTATAAATTAAATAAAAATGTCCTGAGTTATCTTTACTTTCATACACATTACTGTAAATATCTGTTATAATAGTCTAAAAATTTCAGAGGTGATGAGCTATGACACAAAGATATTCAGTATTTTTTAAATCCATTGCATGGATGCTTGGCATAACGACCTTCTTCTTAATGACACAAAGCATCGTGCGTTTTAACATTTTGGGGGAAATTAAAAGTTTATTTAATCATTTTTCAGTAACAGACTTATCGTTAATTTTCAAACAATTTGTTAGCCACTTTTCACTAATCAATATGATTAACACATTATTCCTAGTTGCACTACTATTTTTCTGCATCTACTGCTTTAAATGGATTTTAGATCAAGGTGCTTTCTATACGTTCCAATATTCATGGCAAAAAACAAAACGTTATGTCCTCTTTTTCTTACCAAAATATTGGCCAACGAAAAAAAATATCGATAAACAAAACGACTATGATGAAGAAACGGGTGAAAAAATTTTTCATACCTTCGAAGAATTCTATGAACATAAACAGGCCTCAAAATGGGAAGACATCAATCAACTCCTTCTTTCCTCAATCGTTTTAGTTATTTTTACAACTATCATTTCATTCATGATTATCTAAAATCACCACAAATAGCGTTACAACTCGACAAAACTTTTTGTTTTAGAATAAGTTCAGATAGATTTTCATGTTTGAATAACTCTTTCTTCACATATGTCTTCAAGGATAGGAGACCCAGTATTAAATATTAAATTGATTGACATTAAAGACATTTCTATTTCCATATAAAAAAGGTGAAGCGACATTAATCGCTTCACCTTTTTACTATTTTATTTTTTCAAATTGTCCCATATAAAGTTGATAGTAATCACCTTTTTGTGCAATCAACTGTGCATGCGTTCCTTTTTCAGAAATCTCACCATTTTTAAGTAATAAGATTTCATCCGCATTGACAATCGTTGATAAACGATGGGCAATAATGAAACTTGTTCGATCTTTTAGTAAAGTCTGAATCGCATCTTGAATAAGCTTTTCTGTTTCAATATCAATTGAAGCTGTCGTCTCGTCTAAGATTAAAATGGCTGGATCAGCAATCAAGGCTCTAGCAAATGAAATTAATTGTTTTTGCCCCGTTGATAAACCTGAACCGCCCTCACCAATGACAGTGTCATAACCATCAGCTGACTCCATAATAAACTCATGTGCATTGACAAGTTTTGCTGCTTCAATGATTTCTTCATCTGTTGCATCCAGCTTTCCATAACGAATATTTTCTTTAATACTTCCACTAAATAGTTGTGGCGTTTGTAGCACATATCCTAAATGAGAATGTAGCCATTCTTGAGATCTTTCGCGATAATCGACACCATCAATTAAAATTTGACCACTCGTTGGTTCATAGAAACGGCAAATCAAGTTAACGATCGTACTTTTTCCAGCACCTGTGGGTCCAACAATCGCTACACTGCTACCAGCTTTCACCTTAAGATTCATATGTTCCATTACTGTTTCACCAGATTTATATTTAAATCCAACATCAATCAGTTCAATATCTCCGTGAAGGGGTTCCCAGTTTTCTTTTTTTAGATTTCCAATTTGCCCATATTTTTTGATAACATCAGGTCGATCAATAATATCAGAGTCCGTGTTAATTAATGAGATAACACGCTCAGCTGATGCTTGAGCATCTTGAAAACGAGTTAATAAGTTGGCAAGTGTTCGAATCGGATCATAAAACAACGTTGAGTAAGAAATAAAGATGACTAAATCTCCGTATGACAATTTTCCATTAAACACGTCGAACCCACCTTTATATAAAATCAAGGCAATTCCTACGCTACCAAGAGCCACGATAATTGGATAATAAACTGCATTAATGATTGACGCTCTAACAGAACCATCGCGCATCTCTTTTGTCAAATGACTAAACTCATCTAAGTTATCATCTTCCGTTACTAATGTTTTCGTTGTCACCGCTCCCGTAATTCCCTCATTAAACGCACCCGTAATTTTAGAGTTCATTTTACGAACACGGCGATATTGTTTTAAAATGCGTGTTTGAAAGAAGTAACTCACAAGCGCTAGAATTGGTAACACGGCAATCGTAATAAGTGCTAATTGCCAGTTCATAATAAACATCGCAATCATGACGAAAATCATGACCATAGTTCCCCAAACAGCGTCCGTTAACCCCCAAGATAAAATTCCGCCAATTCGATTTGTATCTGAAGTTAAACGAGACATCAGCCATCCCACAGATGACGTGTCATAAAATGAAAAAGATAACTCCTGTAATTTCTTAAACGCATCTTGACGAATTCGATAACTAATATGTAATTGTAATCGGTCAGATAACATAATAAATGACCAAACAATAAATCCAAATAGCATAATGACAAGTAAATATAAAATTCCAAATCCTTTTAATCCATCTAAATTCCCCGTTAAAACATATTCATCAATCACCATCCCATTTAATTGAGGAATGGTTGTATCTAAAACAGCAAGTGTAATTGCCGTGATGAATAACAAGATGACATCTCGCTTCGCATCACTCATGTATGAGAGGACCTGTTTCCACGTTTTAAAATCGGCCTTTGTATACTCAGCTTCTTCAAACTCTTTCGCCATTATTACACCCCACTTTCTTCATTCATCAAGTTCAGAACTTCAGCTTCTTTTTGATTTTGAATTTCCCAGAAAGTTTGATATAAGCCTTCTTGATGAATAAGTTCTTCATGTGTTCCTCGTTGAATAATGTGTCCCTTATCTAGCACAATAATTTGATCGGCATCTTTTACCGTGCTGACACGATGCGCAATAATAAAAGTCGTCACATCTTTTGATCGCTCATTTAAGGCGCGACGAATTTCAATATCAGTTTCGGTATCGACTGCACTTAATGAATCATCGAAGATTAAAATAGGACATTCATTAATTAAAGCACGTGCAATTCCAACACGTTGTTTTTGTCCCCCTGATAAAGTAACCCCACGCTCTCCAACGATGGTATCATATCCATTTTCAAAATCTTCAATGACGTGATGAACAGATGCCAGTTTGGCAACGGATTGAATTTCATCTTCATGTGCATCTTTTTTAGCAATGGCAATATTTTGTTTAATTGTTTTTGAATATAAGAATAACTCCTGTAAAACAGCCCCAATATGAGCACGCATCCATTTATGATCGATTTTTTTTAGTTCAACGCCATCAATTTTAATTGAACCTTCCGTATAATCATATAAGCGTAACAATAAGTTCATTAGCGTTGTTTTTCCTGAACCTGTTCGCCCAATAATCGCAATAGTCTGACCTTTTTCGACTTTAAAGCTAATATCTTTTAAAATACGGTCATGATCTTCATATTCAAATCCAACGTGATCAAATTCGATAGATCCCGTGATTTGAGGTTTTTGAAGACCTTCTTCAAATTCAATCGGCTCATTTAATACTTCATTAATCCTTTTGACCGATATCGTCGTTTTTCCAAGATCGGTTAACACGCGTCCAAGTTGTCGAACCGGCCAAATAATCATCGATTCATACGAGATAAAGGCTTGGAGTGTCCCGAGGGTAATTTCACCTTTGATTGTAATATATGCTCCATAGATAATGACGACAGCAATTTGTAAGAAACTTAAAAAGTCTGAACTTGACCAAAAGAGTGCATTTAGTTTGGTCATGACGTAGCTTTTCTCTTTTAACTCTTGATTACGTTTTTCAAATTGTTTAATTTCATATTCTTGGTTGCAGTAAGCTCTGACCACTCGAACCCCCGTTAAGTTTTCTTGTAACGTCGTTGAAAGTCTCGCTTCCGATTCATCGGCTTCTTTAAATGATTGCTTTACTTTTTTAAAGAAGATAAAGCAAAATCCAAATAAAACTGGCGTTAAGCAGACACTGACTAACGCAAACTTGACATTTAAAGATAACATAAACGAGAAGATAATAATAAAAATTAAAACGGCATATCCCATCTCCACAAGTTGAGAGGATAAAAATAGGCGTATCGTGTCAATATCTGATGTACAACGTTGAATTAAGTCCCCTGTTTCAACGCGCTTATGATACATAAAAGATAATTGTTGGATATGATGATACATTTTATCTTTTAAATTTTTCGCTAAATTTTCTGAAGCTTCTGCTGACCATTTTGCCTTTAAAAAGTTAAATAAGGCATTAATCACTGTAAATATCATAATTAAAGCTCCACACATTAATAACTGTCCTTTAAAACTTGAGACAGATAAAACAATATCCGATATAAAGGTTGGATTCCCTTCAGTTGTTTGTTTAATAACCATGTCAATCGCTGTTTGGCTGACCAGTGGAATTAACGTTGAAAACACAATTCCAAATGCAGTTGCCATTAAGGCTCCGACTACTTTTAGTCGTTGCCCTTCCATCCATTTAAAAATACTTTTAAACTCTTGCATCTTCCTCACCTGACTTTCTTAAACTACTTATGCAAGACTCCCTCTAAACTTTTAATGTAAAACCACTTTAAAATCATTTAATTTATTCATTATGATCGCCCCTTAATTATTCAAAATAACCATCATTTACCCATTATACACACTTTACTAAAATATGGAAGATGTTAATTCAAACATTTTCATTATTTTTAAAATCACATAGATTAAACAAAAAAAAGAGGTCTCAGAAGACCTCCTTTAATTATCATTTCTATTTTATTGTTCTAACATAATATCTTGAGTTTCTACAACGACCTCTGCTGTTTCAATTTCGTCATTTTCTACTAATGGCGTGACTTCCTCAATCAATTGTGAAGGCATTGGCACCGTATTAACAAAAGCGCACACTTTTTGAATTAAAAAACCAAGTCCCCCTAGACAACTTGCGTAAAAAGCATATGGTGTGACATTTGCCATATAATAATTCACAACATCTGATAAACTATCAGATATCACAAATCCCTGCTCCACAATTGAAGCCACATAAGCATAACAAGCATACACTTGATAAGCTCCAAATCCAAGCATAATAATCGCTAATAAATATAAGACAACTGACACCTTCGAAACTTTTTTAATATTTTTCATTGTATAAAACCCTTCTTATATTTTTGCTACCCCTTAAGACTCTATTCTATATAAGTCCAGATAAGTTTTTCACACTTGTAAAAATTTTAACTGGACTATAGTGACGCCTAAGTGTCAAAAAGACTTCAGTACTAATACTGAGACTCATTTATAATAGTGAAATACATTTCTGTTTGTATATATATAACGAACTATTTTTTAGTATACGTGATAACCCTTAAATTTATCTTAAAGTTTAAATAATGAAAAAACTCATAAAATCAATTTGATTTCATGAGTTTTTTGAATTTATTTTTCGAATTTTAAAACAATTTCTCCATCTTGTACATCAACAACCACCGTTGTATCCATTTCAATCTGACCTGCGATTAAAGCACGTGCTAATTTTGTTTCAATCGTACGTTGAATGAATCGTTTTAATGGACGTGCTCCGTACACAGAGTCAAATCCAGCACTTGCAACATACTCATGAGCAGCATCCGTTAACACGACATGAATTCGTTGCTCTGTTAAACGGGCATTTAACTGTGCAATAAATTTATCCACGATTTGATAAATAATAGATGATGATAATGGATTAAATGTAATGATTTCATCAATTCGGTTTAATAATTCTGGTTTAAAGTATTCACGTAAAACGTCAAGCACTTGTTCTTGAGCCTGTTCAAAGTCAGGATTTTCAAGCAAGATATGTGATCCAATATTTGATGTCATAATAATGATTGTATTTTTAAAGTCAACTGTTCGTCCTTGTGAGTCTGTAATACGTCCATCGTCAAGGATTTGAAGAAGAATATTGAAGACATCTGGATGTGCTTTTTCAATTTCATCAAGTAAAACAATTGAATAAGGTTTACGACGAACTGCTTCTGTTAATTGTCCACCTTCTTCATAACCAACATAACCTGGAGGAGCTCCGACTAAACGAGAGACAGCATGTTTTTCCATGTATTCACTCATATCAATTCGCACAATATGCTCTTCACTATCAAATAAGAATTCAGCTAAAGCTTTTGCAATCTCAGTTTTACCAACCCCAGTAGGTCCAAGGAATAAGAATGAACCGATTGGACGATGTGGATCTTTGATTCCGGCACGCGCACGAATAATGGCATCTCCTACTAAATCAATCGCCGCATCTTGTCCCATAACACGACGTCTTAAATCCTCTTTTAAATTTAATAATTTTTCACGTTCTCCTTGCACAAGTTTCGCAACTGGAATACCTGTCCAACGAGAAATAATTTCACCAATCTCTTCTTCTGTGACATTTTCACGAAGTAATCGATTTTCTTTTCCAGCCTCATCTTGTTGCATGGCTTCTACTTCAGCAATTTGTTTTTCAAGTCCTGGAATTTTACCATATTGTAATTCCGCTGCTTTTTCATATTCACCACGAGCTTGAGCATCTTCTAATTGACGGCGAGCAAGTTCAAGTTCTTTTTTCAAATCGGCAACCCCATGAATCGCTTGTTTTTCTTTTTCCCATTGTAATTTTAAAACATTTAATTCATCTTTTAAGTCCGCTAATTCTTTTTGAAGGGTATGAAGACGTTGTTTACTGAATTCGTCTGTTTCTTTTTTTAACGCTGCTTCTTCAATTTCTAACTGCATGACACGACGGTTAATGCGATCAAGTTCTTCTGGTAATGAGTCAATCTCAGTACGAATTGTTGCACAAGCCTCATCAATTAAATCAATTGCTTTATCTGGTAAAAAGCGGTCAGTTATGTAACGATCTGATAGCGTAGCGGCTGCTACAATAGCACGGTCTGAAATACTCACACGATGATGTACTTCAAAACGATCTTTTAATCCACGTAAAATCGAAACAGTATCTTCAACCGTTGGTTCATTAACTTGAACTTTTTGGAATCGGCGTTCAAGTGCCGGATCTTTTTCGATGTATTCACGATATTCTTTTAATGTTGTCGCCCCAATGCAGTGTAATTCACCACGAGCAAGTAATGGTTTTAATAAATTTCCTGCATCCATTGCTCCATCTGTACGACCTGCACCGACAATGGTATGAATTTCATCAATAAATAAAATGATACGTCCATCGCTATTTTTCACTTCATTTAAGACAGCTTTTAAACGTTCCTCAAACTCACCACGGTACTTAGCTCCCGCTACTAAGGCAGCTAAATCAAGTTCAAAAATCACTTTATCTTTTAAACTTTCGGGAACATCTTGGCGAACAATACGTTGAGCAAGACCTTCGACAATTGCTGTTTTCCCAACCCCAGGTTCACCAATTAAAACTGGGTTATTTTTAGTTTTACGAGAAAGAATACGAATCGCACGACGAATTTCTTCATCACGTCCAATAACCGGATCAATTTTTCCTGATTTCACATCTTCAACTAAATCGCGTCCGTATTTTTCTAACACTTCATAAGTTGCTTCTGGATTTTGTGTCATCACTCGTGAATTCCCCCTTATCTGTGAAATAACTTCTTTTAATTGTTTTTCATTTAAATTATATTTTTTAATGAGCTGTTTCATCTCATAATCTTTCGATTCAAGCATTGCTAGTAACACATGTTCAACTGATAAATAATCATCTTTCCATGCACGAGCATAATCATCTGCTTTTAAAAGAGCGCGATTCAAATCAGCTGATACATACGGTTCGGCTGAACTTCCTGTTACACTTGGTTTTTTATTTAAAATCTGTTTTAAATCTTTTACAATCTCTTGAACGGGATACCCTAGCTTCACAAATACACGTGAGGCTAACCCTTCAGAATCTTGTAATAAAGAACTTAGTAAATGCGCTGTATCAATCTCTTGGTGGTTTAATGAAGTTGCAAGAGACTGAGCATTAACTAAACCCTGTTGTAACTTTTCAGTCATTTTATTAATATTCATAATTCTTCACTCCATTCTTCATAGTCATTATATGCTGACATCATTATCATATCACAACTTTAGCACTCGTTCAATAAGAGTGCTAATAATTTTATGCGTTATGTTTAGGAATTTATGTATACTAAAGGATAAAACTTCATAATTTAGGAAAAGTGGCTGATGATGAAACCTACTGTCGTTTTGAAATTCGATTAATCTATGCTATTATATTAACTAAGCCGGAGGTGTTAAAATGGAGAACAAAAAATTAATCGTAACAGATTTGGATGGGACTGCTTTACAAAGCTGGGAATCACTCGATCCTAAAACAAAAGAAGCTTTAATGAAAGCTAAAGAAGAAGGTCATATCGTTGTCATTGCAACAGGACGACCAGCTCGTGCTTCATTACATTTTTATAAAGAATTAGGTCTCGATACACCTATTATTAACTTTAATGGAGCATATATACATCATCCTGAAGATGATTCATTTGAAGATATCTTAGCTCAAATTCCAACAGAAGTTATTATTACATTATTCGATTCAGAATTACAAAATTACATCGTCAATGCATTTTGTGAATACAAAGATCACTTATATGTTTTACATCAAGGTGATACAATCCGTGATTGGTTCCATATTGACACCTGTACGTCAGTTAAATTTGGACCATTTAAAGAAACATTAGATGAGCATCCAAATGGCTTCTTACTTGAAACGAAAAAAGGAATGGCAGAAGAAGTCATGGCCTTTTTACGTGAACATTACTCTGATATCATTACATGCCGTAACTGGGACGGAGACAATGATAATATTATCGAAGTCTTTAAATCAGATACGAATAAAGCAACAGCAATTGAAAAACTAGCAAAATATTATAATATTGAGCCAAAAGATATCATCGCCTTTGGAGATGGAGATAACGATATTGAAATGTTAATGTATGCCGGAGTTGGGGTTGCCATGGACAATGCCATTGACAAATTAAAAGAAGCAGCCAATACCACAACCAAATCAAACAAAGAGAGTGGTGTTGCTCACTATTTAGAACAATACATCTTAACAAAATAACAAAAAAAGCATTCTCAATTTTGATGAGAATGCTTTTTTATTATAATATCTATCTAGTTTTAATATTTTATTCAAGCTGACATACTATGCGATAATCTATCATCATTTTTGGCAACTCAAACCCAATATAAAAAATCCCTCCAACGAAATAGTCTTCAGAGGGATTTTAAATTTCATTATTTTACAACAATATTGACTAATTTTCCTGGTACCGCGATTACTTTCACGATTTCTTTTCCAGAAATAAAGTTTTGAACATTTTCGTTTGCCATTGCTACTTCTTGCATTTCTTCTTTAGAAATCGTAGCCGGCACTTCGATACGTCCACGTAATTTACCGTTAACTTGCGCGATAATTGTAATCGTATCAGAAACTAATTTTGCTTCGTCATATGTTGGCCATGCTTCATATGTCATTGTCTCTTCATGTCCTAAAACTGACCAGATTTCTTCTGTCATATGCGGAGCGATTGGATTTAATAATTTGACGAATCCTTCTACATATTCACGAGGAATACTTGTTGCTTTATATGATTCGTTAATGAAGATCATCATTTGAGCGATAGCTGTATTGAAGCTTAATTTTTCATAATCTTCTGTGACTTTCTTAACTGTTTCATTGTAAACTTTATCTAATTTACCATCATTTTCAGCCACTACTTTTTCAGCTAATGTGTGCTCAGGAGTCACGAATAAACGCCAAACTCGATCTAAGAATCGACGGCTTCCATCTAACCCTTCTGTTGACCAGGCAATCGCAGCATCAAGTGGTCCCATGAACATTTCATATAAACGTAATGTATCTGCACCATGTGATTCTACGATATCATCTGGGTTTACAACGTTTCCTTTAGATTTAGACATTTTTTCATTATTTTCACCTAAAATCATTCCTTGGTTGAATAAACGTTGGAATGGTTCTTTCGTTTCAACAATTCCTAAATCGTATAATACTTTATGCCAGAAACGTGCGTATAATAAGTGTAAAACGGCATGCTCTGCTCCACCAATGTATAAATCAACTGGTAACCATTCTTTTAATAATTGTTTTGCTTCTTCTGTATTTAATCCCACATAGTCATTTTCTTGTTTTAAGATATATCCGATGTAGTACCAGCAGCTTCCTGCCCATTGTGGCATAGTATTTGTTTCACGACGACCTTTAACTCCGTCTTCACGTACAACTTCTAACCATCCTTTCGCATTTGCAAGTGGAGATTCTCCAGTTCCAGATGGTTTAATGTTATCCATAACCGGTAACTCGAGTGGTAATTGGTCTGCCTCTAAAACTGACATTGTTCCATCTTCCCACATAATAACTGGGAATGGTTCTCCCCAATAACGTTGACGAGAGAATAACCAGTCACGTAATTTATAGTTAACTTTACGAGATCCTTTTTGATTTTCTTCTAACCAATTAATGACAGCAGCTTTTGCATCTGTATTGTTCATTCCATTGATAAAGTCAGAATTAATGTGTGCAGCATCTCCTGTGAAGGCACCTTCTGTCATATCACCTTCTAAAACAGCTTTCATTGGTAAATCATATTTTTTAGCAAATTCAAAATCACGTTCATCATGTGCAGGGACCGCCATAACAGCTCCTGTACCGTAGCTTGCTAATACGTAATCTCCAATCCAGATTGGAACTAAATCTCCTGTGATTGGGTGAATCGCATAAGCACCTGTTGCAACACCTGATTTTTCTTTATTTAATTCTGTACGCTCTAAATCTGATTTTGCTTTAGATGCTTCTTGGTACGCTTCAACTGATGCACGGCACTCATCGCTTGTAATCACTGATACTAATGGATGTTCTGGTGCTAATACCACATAAGTCACACCAAATACTGTATCCGGGCGAGTTGTAAATACATCGAATGATTCTTCGTGACCCTCAATTTTAAAGTTAATTAAAGCCCCTTCACTTTTCCCGATCCAGTTGCGTTGCATATCTTTAATGCTTTCAGTCCAATCAAGACCATCTAAATCTTCAAGTAAACGCTCAGCGTAGTGTGTAATTTTAAGAACCCATTGTTTCATAGGCTTTTTGATGACTGGATGCTCTCCACGTTCAGACACCATTTTACCATCGACATTTAAAACTTCTTCATTTGCTAAAACAGTTCCTAACCCTTCACACCAGTTAACTTCGATATCTTTAATCTCAGCTAATCCCATATTATATAATTGAGTAAAAATCCATTGTGTCCATTTGTAGTATTTTGGATCTGTTGTATTTAACTCTTTATCCCAATCATATGAGAAGCCTAATGATTGAATTTGGTTACGGAATGTATTGATATTGATATCTGTAAATTCACGAGGATCATTTCCTGTGTTTAATGCATATTGCTCAGCAGGTAAACCGAATGCATCCCATCCCATTGGATGTAAAACGCGGTATCCTTGCATACGTTTCATACGAGATACGATATCAGTCGCTGTATATCCTTCAGGGTGACCAACATGTAACCCTGCTCCTGATGGATATGGGAACATATCTAATGCATAAAATTTAGGTTTTGACTTGTCTTCAGACGTTTTGAATGTCTTATTTTCAAGCCAATAGTTTTGCCACTTTTTCTCGATTTGTTTGTGTTCAAATGCCATGACGAATTCCTCCTGTGGGCTCATCCGTTGAAAAAAGATTCTCTTCTTTAAAGACTTTCTCCAGTTTTTGAGCAAATTTTTATTGTAGTCTAAATTTGACTTTTTAAAAGCAAATTCAGATGAACGATAACCTGTTCAATGCATAACTTATAATCCCAATTATTAGAAATAACTCCTAATAATTTGTGTCTATTACTTTTTTTTATACCTTAATAAAGGAAAGGTCTTCATTTTAAGGCATAAAAAAAAGTACCCTGAAAGTTCTAAGGACGTCATAAACGCGGTACCACCTTAGTTGTAAGACAAAAAACCAGTCTTACCTCTCCATTCTTTTAACGCAAGAAATACGGCAGCCATTACTAAAGTTTCACAACTGCAACTCCAAGGTGAGTTCACAAGTGTTCTGTGCGAATTTCCACCAACCATTCGCTCTCTAAAACAGACATCCTTACTACTAGTCCTCTTCATAGCTTTATAAGTTATTATAAGAAAGATTATATCAAAACTTTCATAAAATACAACATTTTTTAATAATTCTACGATAAAAACCGTGTTAAATTTCAAAGATTTTGTTCAGTATGATAAAATAATGAAAGAGAGATGACTAAATGCCTAATAAATCTGATCCTTCACTCTAGATTGACTTAGGCTAAGATTCATAAACATACGACGATATATTAGATTAGATAGGAGACGTTATCATGGATAATCCTTTTCAATATTCTTATTCAGACAAACGATATCACACGTTAAATTATCATTTACGTGAAAAATATAATCAAAAAATCTTTAAGGTTATGATCAATGCTGGATTTACATGTCCGAATATTGATGGTACTGTCAAGTACGGTGGATGTACGTTTTGTAGTACAAAAGGAAGTGGAGACTTCGCCGGAAAACCTGAAGATGATTTAAAAACACAATTTAATTCAGTGCGCGAAATGATGCATCAAAAATGGCCTGAAGCGGGATATATCGCCTACTTCCAAGCTTTTACCAATACTCATGCTCCCGTTGAGGTGTTAAAACGAAAATACGAAGCCGTTTTAGAATGTGATCCGAATATTGTCGGACTTTCAATCGGAACGCGTCCAGATTGTTTACCAGATGATGTGGTTGAGTATCTAGGTGAGTTAAATCAACGCGTGAATTTATGGGTTGAACTGGGGCTTCAAACGATGCACGATCAAACTGGAAAATTAATTAATCGCGGGCATGATTTTAAAACGCTTGTCGAGGGAGTTGAAAAACTTCGCAAACATAACATCGATGTGATTATCCATATTATTAATGGATTACCAGGAGAAACACGTGAAATGATGCTTGAAACAGCAAAAGCTGTTGCGAAACTTGACGTTCAAGGAATTAAGATTCACTTACTCCATGTCATCGATGGAACACCAATGCACAAAATGCTTGATAAAGGAATGCTTCAATTGATGGATAAAGATGAATACATCGATTTAGTCGTCGATCAATTAGAAATTCTACCACCTGAAATGGTCATTCATCGCTTAACGGGCGATGCCGTACGTGAAGAATTAATTGGTCCAATGTGGAGTTTAAAAAAATGGGAAGTCTTAAATGCGATTGATGCTCGTTTGAAAGAACGTCATACATACCAAGGACGTCTGTATAAGAAGGAGGAAGTGTAATGGCTCTAACACTTGAACGCGTCTTACCTTTCTCAAAGTCTCTATTGGAAAAAATTGTCTCTGCCGGAGAAACAGTAATCGACGCCACAGCTGGTAATGGATACGACACCTTATTTTTGGCAAAACTTGTTGGGGAGTCTGGTAAAGTATTTAGTTTTGATGTCCAACAAGAGGCCATCGATAGTACGAAGGCAAAACTTGAGGAAGCAAAACTTGAGAATGTTTCATTAATCCTTGATGGGCATCAACATGTTTTAAATTATGTCACGGAAGAAATCAGTGCAGCCATCTTCAACTTAGGGTATTTACCTGGTAGCGATCAATCGATTACAACGACTGGTGAAACAACGTGGAAAGCTGTGACTGATATGTTATCGCTACTTAAGAAAAATGGACTGATTATTTTAGTGATTTATCACGGACATGAAGAAGGAAAAGTTGAACGTCATTTTTTAGAAGACTGCTTAGCCACACTTGATTCAGGAACGACACAAGTTTTACAGTATCAGTTTGTCAATCGCCCTACTGCCCCATTTATTGTAGCCATTGAAAAAGTGCGATAAAGTCATTGCTTTATCGCACAAATTTAGATGCTTGATAATATAAAAACTTTCCTCTAAACCCAAGAGGCTTTAATAATTGTTTTTGAACCGACTGTAGTTTCGGTTCTTTTTTTATACCTTCTGCTAAGTATAAGGCGAAAAGACCATCGTTAATCGTCTGATGAAACTTAACCTCTGGTAAAGCTTTAACACTTCTTTGAGCACTCTGATACGTTTTTAAAAGGGTGTCTATTCCTTCTTCATATGTATCATAGTAGGAGAAGAAATTGAGTTCTCCGTCTCGGATATCTTCATTTAAATCGATCAAATAATCCATCATGATGTGTAATTGTTGAACGTATGGAAAACTACAATTGAAAATCACCTCAGGACGAACGTTGTATTTTGACTGATTCATTGCATAAGCAACCATCGTAAAAATCCCAAGTGTTGAGCCACAAGCCGCACTAAATTCATACCAAGTTAGATCCCCTCTTAATCTCTTTTGTGTCGCAACAAGTTGTTTAAGCTTGATTTCACGCTCATTGACATGTAGGTGTTTGTAAACTTGTAAATCAACATAAAGAGCAGCTAATTTAGTTAACCAAGCTGCATATAGGTCATAGTGAGGAATTTGATGCAAACATTTGCGACACATTCGAACGAGTCCAATAAGATATCCTCCATCGAGTTGTTGCGTTTGATATTGATAATAATTTAGTGTTGGTTCACTTATTTTAAACACATCTATCAAGGCTTGATGTAATCGTCTAAAGTTCGTTTCATTAATGAGTTTCGTTTGATCGACGAGGTTATCAAGATAATCACAGATTGTCTGATAGGCAGTCATAAATTTTAAATATTCAAATTGAGATTCAGTTGAAACTAAAGAGGCATAAAAAGAAGCCCCATAACAATGAAATGCTTTACTCTCTAAACTAGCCAGTGCCTCTTTTTTTAAGGTTGGATCGGTAATCTGTTCCGCCTGTTTTTTATAAAATTCTAATAGTTGTTTCGTCTTGGGTTGATAGCTTTTAAAAAATCTTGAAATCAAGATTGGATAGATCATCTAACTCACCTCACCATCAAAAATGATTCTTTCTATATAAATAAACGTGATTTTTGTATTTTAAAATCAATTCCGTACTCTAGCTTTTGGATCCAAAGAGATTTCAGGTTCAAAAGCAAAAGTTTTCCAAGTTTGAAAAACTAATCTAGACTTATATAGTTTAGGACGATTGCTAACATTTCAAACAAGAAAATTAGACATTTTCTTAAAACCTTCATTATATTTTACATATTCTGATGTTTCCTTACAAAAGACTACAGTTTCAACTCTTCCAATTCAAACTCAATCGTTTCACTTCAAATGGGTAATCGGTTACAAGATTGTTTGAAATCGCTTATATTTATACTTTTTTTTACATGTAGATGCTATAATGAGACGTATAAATGGAGACAAGGAGGAATAGTAATGGCGCAACCAGCAAAAGAGGGAAGCAAATTAAAACAATTACTCGATATTCTAAAAAATCAAATAAACAATGTATCAGTTTATAATTATGTGGTTCCAGATTTATGGAATGCATGGAATTATGATGGGGACGAAGTGGTGCGCACAAGTTGGGGGGAAATTATGGTTAATCCATATAATTTCTATAGTCGCGTCATTGAATCATATATCTTACCAAAAGCTGAAGAAGGCGTTAATTATAATCAATCATTAAGCCAATTACATCATTCTTTCGTAGATAAACCAGGATATTTAGGTGGAGATTGGATTAAAAAAGCAACTGTTTATTCGATGATGGTTCGTACTTCAACATCATGGGATCATGATCGCAGTGGTGATTTAGAAAGTCAAAACATTTATGGATTAAAAGAGACAGGTACATTCGTTAAATCATTAGCCCTTTTACCACTACTTAAAAAAATGGGTGTTAATACAGTTTATATGTTACCTATTTCAAAATTCTCTTTAAAAGATAAAAAAGGTGAACTGGGTTCTCCTTATGGGGTATGTAACTTCTTTGAACTAGATCCTAGTTTAAAAGATCCAATGACAGGTTCAAATATGACAGTCGAAGAAGAATTCCAAGCTTTCGTTGAAGCTTGCCATATCTTAGATATGAAAGTCATGATTGATATTATTCCACGTACTAACTCGGTTGAAAGTGACTTAATTGTTGAACATCCAGATTGGTTCTATTGGGTATACACGGATACATTCCATGAGTATTATCCACCTTACGTACCAGGTCTTGGAGATACGTTAACACCAAAACCAGAATTTTTACCATATGTTTATCAATCAGAACAAGTATGGAATCATATTCGCAAATTCTCATACGCTCCAAATATAATCGATTCAGAGAAATGGGATCGTTTAGTTGAAGAATACAAACAAACAGAAGGTGCTTCTATTTTAGACCTAGTTAAACGTGACTTCGGATTAACAGTGGCTCCAGCCTTCTCAGATCATATCAATGACGTTCAACCACCATGGACTGATGTTACATTCTTCCGTATGTATATGGATCATCCAGTTGAAAGTCAAAAATATTTAGGTGGTGCAAATCCTGCTCCATACATTTTATTCGATACAATCAAATCAAACCTTTATAAAGGAAATGTGATTAATGAAGGCTTATGGGCAACATTATCAAACGTGATTCCATTCTATCAACAACAATACGGAATTGATGGAGCACGTATCGATATGGGACATGCTTTACCATCAGAACTTGTTGATCGTATTATTTCAAATGCTCGTGCAAATGATAAAGACTTCTGCTTCATTGCTGAAGAATTACAAGATGAAAATGCTTGGACATCTCGTAACATCGGTTATAACATGATCATCGGTTACGGATTCTACCAAGAACCACGTGTCAGAGAACACCGTACTCATAACTTTATGTATGAATCTCGTCACTTACCTTGCCCAGTATTCGCAGGTGGTGAAACACATGATACTCCACGTCTTGCAGCACGCGAAGGTGGACGTACATTATCTAAAATGTTAACGATTATGAATATGTTTATGCCGAATGGAGTTCCTTTTATCAACTCTGGTCAAGAGGTTTATGAAACACAACCTATGAACACTGGACTCGATTGTCGTGATAATGAGCAATACATGTTACCAGCAGGAGACCGTTACTTCGGTAAATTAGCCTTATTTGATAAATTTGCACTTCATTACTTAAATCATATGCGTTGGGATATTCCTGATACATTAGACGCTATCTCAAAAATCCGTAATGAGCATTTAGAAACCTTCACTAATGTTGAAAACTTCATTGGACTTGGATTTGATCGTCTGTCTGATCCTGCTATTGGATTCGGTTATATCGAAGACGGAAAACGTGGACACTTCAACAATAATCTTTTCATTATTGTCGCTAGTACAAACATGTACTCTCCAATCGATGTAACCGTTCATATTGAAGATTTACGTTATCAATCAGGTAACAACTGGTTAACAGGACGTTTACTGTATTCAACACATGAATGGGGACGCGAAGTTCATGAATTTGATTTAAATGGAAATTTAAGAGTTCATTTACAACCAGGTGAAGTTAAAATTATCAAACTATAAGAATCATGCTATAATTAAAGGTAACATCAACAGATGTTACCTTTTTTATATGGAGGAGTATGAAGTGAAAATCTTAAAAAATATTCTGGGCTATAGTGCTGGAATTTTGCTCTTAGGGGCTGCCATGGTTCTTCCGATTCTTGGACTGTTATGGTTTTCTGGTATCAAATATAATTCTATCTGGGCATTATTTTCTTATTTAGCTCTTATTATGTTATTAAGCTTTCCAATCGAAGCTCTCGAAAAATTTGTAACCCATGCACTCAGTACTGGACTGAATCTCTCAAAACAAAATATGATGCGTTTGGATCGTACACTTGATTTCTTGACATCACTTTGGATCATTCATTTTGTAGATGAATGGATGCCTCATGTGGTTATTTCAACAACTGGAGAAATTATTTTTGCGGTGTTATTGATTTTATTTACGATTTTTTTGGAGAAGAAAAACAAGGAATTAGACGAATCATTGAATGAATAATCCTCCTAATAAGGAATATACTAGTTATATACCATATATAGGTAAATAATGATAGCGTTTTACTTTATTTTGGTGTATAATAATAGTAGATTAGGAAGTTCCTATCGAAAGGAGGATACAGCATGTATCGTAATATCTTAGTGGCCGTTGATGATAGTGAAAAGTCAAAATTAGCCCTCAACTCTGCTATACATTCTGCTGTTGTATTTAATTCAAAATTGACGATTTGTCATATTAAAAAAAATACCATTATCTATACTCCAATTGATCCAACTGGAATGTTATCAACCACTCATATTTTCAAACAAGATTTCTCAAATTACATGGATGAAGAATTAGAGAAATACAAAGAAATGGCTTTGAATCAAGGCGTTAAAGAGGTTGAGATTGTCCAAACGTATAGTTCATCACCAGGGCTTGCAATTGCTGAAGTTATTGCTCCGGGATATGAGGTAGACTTAATTGTATGTGGAGCAAGTAATAAATCTGGATTTGACCGTTTCTTACTTGGAAGCGTCTCATTCGATATTGTAAAGCATGCAAAATGCGATGTTAACATCATTCGTAATCACGAAAAATAATAAATAAAAAGATGCCATTTCTAACTAGAGGCATCTTTTTTATTTTTCATCTCTTGTTTTCTTAAATTCCCATCGTCATTTTATCATCATTTATACCATCTATTCTGTTATAACAGGACGTATTAATGCCTATCAATCAACCGGTAACAACTATCTAAGCATAAGTTATGTTAATCCACTCTACTAGGCTACAATACTCATCCAAAAAAATATAATATCTTTGAAAACCTTAAATGATTGGCATTGAAGGTGTTTTTCTTCTCTTTTAAATACATAGCTCATTAAAGAAAAAGACGTTAGGCCTACCACCTAACGTCTTTTGTTTATCCTTGATAATTAACTAAAGCTAAGAATGATTGAGGATCAAGTGATGCTCCACCAACTAATGCTCCATCAATATGTTCTTGAGCCATTAACTCTTTAATATTTGATGGATTAACTGATCCACCATATTGAATGCGTACAGCTTCAGAAACTTCTGTTCCATATACTCGTTCAACAACTGAGCGAATATAACCAATGGTTTCATTTGCTTGTGCAGCTGTTGCAGTACGCCCCGTTCCAATAGCCCAAATTGGTTCATAAGCAATGATAACATTTTTTACTTGTTCTGGCGTTAATCCTTCTAAAGCTTTCACCGTTTGAGTATCGACAACTTCATTTGTTGTCCCACCTTCACGGTCCGCTAAAGATTCACCGACACACACAATCGGAATTAAATGATTCGCGAAAGCAGCATGAACTTTTTTATTAACTGTTTCATCTGTCTCATTAAACATTTCACGGCGCTCGCTGTGACCAAGCACAACATAAGAGACACCAATTCCTTTTAACATATCCGGAGCAACTTCACCTGTATAAGCACCATTTTCTTCAAAGTGCATATTTTGTGCTCCAATACGAAGTGCATTTCCTTGACGTTTCACTAAACAACGTAAATATGGAAATGGTGCACAAATAACTGATTCAACAGTTTCTGATGATACAACGTTATCTTTAACCGCATAAATAAACTGTAACGCCTCATCTCGTGTTTTATTCATTTTCCAGTTTCCAGCAATAATTGGTTTTCTCATTTTTCTCCACCTCTAAGTTATCATGATTTCTATTATTCAACAGAAGAGGTCGTTCCCTCAACTTTCTCCTCTGCCTTCTTCTTATTTTTTGATTTTGATCTAAATAACCCCGTTGTGTTAAAGACTAACTCAACAACAACAATCGCAATCACTAACATAACTAATCCATAGAATTTCGATGAAACAGTATATAAAATAGCTGTTAACGAGAATAATAAAGCAATTCCATATAACACTAAAACACTTTTAACATGCCCTAAATTACGATCTAGTAATTGATGATGAACATGTCCACGGTCTGGTGCAAACGGTGATTGACCATTTAATGTACGTCTAATAATGGCCCATAGCGTATCGAAAATTGGAATCGATAAAACGATAATTGGAACAATGAATGAGACGAATGCTGCATTTTTATATCCAAGTAAAGAAAAGACAGAAACTGAGAATCCTAAAAATAATGATCCTGTATCTCCCATAAACACTTTAGCTGGATGGAAATTATGCACTAAGAATCCAAGAGTTGATCCTAGTAATAAACAACACATCGTTGCAACAAAAAGTTCTCCTTGAAAAGCTGCTAAAAACGCCATGGTTCCAAATGAAATCGCAGAAATTCCAGAAGACAACCCATCTAATCCATCAATCAAGTTAATCGAGTTGGTCACCCCAACAATCCAAACAACTGTGACGATTCCGCCTAACCAGCCTAAATCAATAACAGGAATAAACGGCAAGTAGATTTTATCAATCATAAAATGACCGTATGAGACCATAATGAGTGCTGCAACTAGTTGAGCCAATGCTTTCGGTTTAGCTGGAAGTTCAAACATATCATCGAGCATTCCTGTGACGATAATGACAAATGAGGCAATAAAGTAGGCATCAATAAATGCAATCTCACTCGCATCCAGTGCCTTTCCCTTTACATTGAATACCATGTATCCAATTAAAAAGGCAATGTAAATAGCGAGTCCTCCCATTCGTGGCATCACTTTACTGTGAACTTTTCGTTGATTTGGTTGGTCAACTGCATTCGTAAAATGAGCCAATTTAATCACATACGGCGTAATTACTACCGCTAAAATAAAGCAAAAGCTTATGACTAATAGGTAAATCATAATGACACCTCAATATTTAATTTTTTCTGTTATTATACCACAAATTTCATCTGTTTAGAATAATAGCTCAAAAAAGAACTTCACAAACCCTTAAAATTTCAAATAAAATCCACATATTATCCATGTATAACCAAAAATAAAAGGTAGTATAAACTCTACCCTTTATCGTTTAATTTGGTCTTCAATACGCCCTAGTTCATCTGTTACTTCCATGAACTCTTCGAGGAAGATACTTAAAATATCTTCAAATCCCGCTTCAGCTTTTAAAGCAGATTCTAATTCACGACTATATTCGTATAACTCATCTGCTCCTAGTTGTGCGGATAACCCTTTAATCGTATGAACCGTTCGAATAGCATCTTCTAAGTTCGATTCAATCAACTGAGGTAGATGTTCTACAATCATATAGAAATGTTTTCTAAAATTATGAGCGATGCGTAAATATAACCTAACGTTTCCTGCAATGCGTTCTAAAGCATATGAAATATTTAAAGACATTGATAACTCAATTAACTGTTCTGCTTTAATTGGTTTAACATCGAATGGTTTAGGGTTGATAACACTATAAACACCACTTGATAACGTATAGTGGTCTACCGGTTTTGGAACATATGCATCTACTCCATGACGTAAAATGAAATCTAACTCAAAACGATCACTAACTCCCGTTAATAAAATAACTTTAGCATCCGGATTAATGAGCTTAATCGCTTTAAAAGCTTCCACGCCACTTAAACCAGGCATGATAACATCGAGCAAGATACAATCATATTGATTTGCTGCTTTAGCATAATGTTTAACGGCTTGTTTTGGATCTGAAAAAGCAACCACACTATATCCAAAACTCTCAAGTAACGCCTCCGTAATTTCAAGATTTGATAGTTCATCATCAATTAATAAAATCTTCCCCGCACCCCGTGGAATAGATTCTTCGTTAATGACTTCTTCAATTCCATGATTGATTGGAAGATACAGTGTAAATGTTGTTCCTTTCCCAACGACTGACTCTAATGTAAGTGCTCCATTATGTGAGCGAATCGCATCGACAACTCCTGCAAGTCCCATTCCGGTTCCTTTTCCTACTTCTTTTGTTGTAAAGAATGGTTTGAAGATTTTATGTTGTAAACGTTCTTCAATTCCACAACCGGTATCTGTGATTTTTAAAATAGCATAGTCATTAGGCGTAATATTTGTATTCAAAAGATTTCCAGGAATGCTCTCCATTTGAGCATGTGTTAAAACTAATTCAATTCTCCCCTGACCTTTAATAGCATCTCGAGCGTTAATACATAAATTTAAAATCGCATTATTAAGCTGCGAAGAATCCCCTAAAATAAAATATTCATCTGGTTCAATTTGTAAATCGATACAAATTCGACGATCAATCGTATGTTTTAACATATTAACTGTATCTTTTACGATGGGAACTAAATCGATATTCATTCGTTTACTTTCCGGTTTATGTGAAAAAGCTAATAGCTGACGCGTTAATTCAGTTGAATGACGAACTGATCGCTCAATCCCATCCATATAACGAAGCAATGTTTCATCTTCTGTCATCGTTTTCATGAGCGCTACATAACCTAAAATCCCATTTAACTGATTATTAAAGTCGTGACTAACCCCACTAGTTAATTGACCAAGTGCCTGTAATTTTTCTAACTGCCCATCGATGACATCATGGCGCTTTTTATTGGTGACATCAATAATCATCCCCTGAACAACTAACACTTTGTCATCATCAAACACTTTTGCACATTTTATCATTAACGTTTCCCATGGCTCATGTTTATGACGAAGTAATAAATCCTGAGTCAGAATAACCTCTGGACTCAATAAAAAACTTTCAATGATTTCATTGATTGATTCATTTTCAAATAAACTTTGAGATTTAGAATGACGATTTGAATGCCCCTCAACATCTAAAAGTTGTTTCACTTTTTCCGTTACGTACCAAGTATTTTCATTCACTTTATATTCAAAAAAACCGCAAGCCAACTCTAATAAATTAGTATACCACGAGGGACTCCCCACTGTATCAACTTCATCATAAATTTTAACTAACCTATCCATTTCAATAATTCTCATAAAATCACCTGTTAAGTTCTAACAGAAACCCCACTTTCTACTTAAAGATTTCGATACTAATAGGTATCCCCAATACCATTTAAGTATATACATTCTTTTTCAAATTATTTCCTTTTATATCACTCCTATTATAAAGGTTTTCATAAATAGATTCAATGAATTCGCTAATTTAAATGTAGAAATACTTGGAATGTCGTAAATATCATGTTAAAAACATATTTTTTTATTCAAGAAATTTAAACAATTAAAATCCCGTTTATCTGTTGAAGCAAGAGAAATCGAATCTTTCATTATTGTCACATGACACAAATTTAAAGAAAATTTTATGGTAATTCATATCTTCTATTGTCTTTTTTAGAATAGATTTCTAAATAATTCAAAAAATATATAGACAAAAAATGAAAATAGGTGACGATATGTTCAAATTTATCCGAAGTAAACTATCTTATTTGAAGAACCCCTCACTTTATCAATATAAACCCGCTCATTCAAGTACTAACGCTGAACTACTTTCAAAGAATTTAACTGAAACGCTCCAAAGATTAAAAGAAAAATATCATGATTCGGCTGATTTAGTTATAAAAGAGACGACGATTAAAGGACGAAAGATTGCATTTATTACAATAGAATCTATGGTCGATATGACTCAGCTATCTGAAATGGTTCTAGCCCCAATGATGAACTTAGAATTAAACGACATAAAAAAAACAAATCTAAGTTCATTTATTAAAGATCACCTCGCGATGGGAGTTGATATTAAGGAGATTTCAACTTATGAGGAAATCTTTCATATGATTATGTCCGGATCAGTCACCATTCTAATTGATGGATATCAAGAAGCCATTGCATTCTCTATGGTCGGCTATGCATTTAGATCCCCCGATGAACCGTCAGGTGAAACTAATATACGCGGTTCTAGGGAGGGATTTTGTGAAGTCATTCGAATTAACATGACAATGGTTAGACGACGATTAAAATCTAATCATTTAAAATTTGAATTACTACAAGTCGGAAAAAAGAGCAACACAGATGTTTGTCTGATGTATTTAACCGATAAAGCAGATCCTGAATTATTAGCTTATATTAAGGATAGGCTAAATAAAATCAATTTAGACGTTATTCTGGATACAGGTTACCTGATTCCCTTTTTAGAAGGTAAACCCTTTTCAATCTTTTCAGACATCGGTACAACCGAAAGACCAGATTTTGTTTGTTCTAAACTTTCAGAAGGAAGAATTGTGCTTCTAGTAGATGGGTCACCCTTCGCTATTTTCTTACCTTTCTTTTTTTCTGATCATTTTCAAAATCTTGACGATTATACGACTCAACCTGTTTACGTATCATTTCTACGTATCATTAAATATATTGCCTTTATCCTCACTACCTTACTACCTGGGCTCTATGTTGCACTTGGAAATCATCATCCCGAACTACTACCTGAAATCTTACTCTACAGAATTGCTACTTCAGAGCAAACAACTGCTTTTCCTTTAATCTATCAAGCTTTAATCATTGCCTTAATCTACGAGATTATGCGTGAAGCTGGACTGCGTCTACCTCGGCCAGTTGGGACCGCAGTTAGTATTATTGGTGCTTTGGTAATAGGTGATGCTGCTGTTCAAGCTGGACTTGTCGGTACACCAATGGTCATGATTATTGCACTAACAGCCATTTCAGAATTTGTTATCCCTTCATTACATGTTCCATCCTCTTTTTTAAGAATGACTTTTATTTTATTAGGAGCTGCTCTTGGTTTATACGGGATTGCACTCGGTATATGCGGACTATTCATCAATTTATGCGCTCTCCATAATACAGGTTATTCTTATATGACTCCATTAAGTCCATTAAAATTTAAAGCCCTAAAAGATACAATATTGAGGTTTAGTCTTAAGCACACGAATTCTTCGATGGATAATGTTAACCATTCATCTAATGAAGACTAAAGATAAGGATGATATCCATGAAAAAACCATTGAGTACCGCCCAATTAGTCATATTATTATTCTTCTGTCGACACTACTCACTTTTAACCTATACCAATAGTGAACAAGCACTAGAAGCCAGTTTATACGCCATTGTAATAGCTGATATAATCAACCTACTATTTTTAATTCCTGTATTTTTATTGTTAAAAAAAAATCATTCACGTAACCTTATGGCAATCGCTCAAGATATTTCTCCATTTTTAAATAAGCTGATTTATCTTGTACTTTTTGTCTTTTTTATTCTCACTACCTTTATTTCATTAACCGAGTTTGGAACCTTTATGACAACTACTATTTTTCCAACTACTAGTTCGGCAATTATTCTGTTTAGCATGTTAATTTTTTGCATGTATGCTGCCATAAATGGACTAGAAACAATCGCCAAAACAGCTTCACTCCTTTTACCCATGATTATTATAGGGATTCTTCTTATTACCTTCTTTTCCATGTCTAATATTGATTTTGATAATTTTAGACCCATTTTAGAAAATCCAATCTTAACCATCATAAAACGTGCATGGACCATCTCAATTAGAAATATCGAATTAGTTGCGCTTATTTATTTACTGCCGTTTTTTAATGGAAGTAATAAAAAAGTGGTTGGTGGATTCTTAGGATCTTACACCGTGTCACACGCACTCTTAATCTTCATGACAATTGCTGTTCTTGGCGAATACGCCTATGTCCAACAATATCCCTCCTACTCTATTGCAACTGTCGCTAAATTTTCAATTTTCCAAAGACTTGATTCCTTATATATGGGGATTTGGGTCTTTACCGGATTTATTAGAATCTCTTTAAATCTGTGGTTATCTATCCATCTCTTAAAATATTTAGTTCCTGCTAAATATCATAAATTTCTTCTTTTAATGACTTCAATCATTTTATTTATTGTCAGCCTATATCGTAATTATTTCTTTAATATTTCATTAGCAGAATCTATTTTTCTTATTCATACGGTCCTATTTATCACTTGTCTCATCTTTTTCCCTCTACTATTGCTTATCATCCAAAAAATTTTTAAAAAGGAATCTTACTCATGATAAAAAAACTAATCTTCTCTTCTTTTATCTTCTGTTTTTTAACAGCCTGCACCAATATAAAACCTCTGAGTGAGAGATTAATTGTAGAGGTTATAGGAATAGATTATGATGCCCAAAATGGTGAATACAATTTGTCTATTCAACTATTTACACCACAGGGAAGAAGTAGTCCCACTACCATTGATCCTACTCAATCCAATACCAAACTAGTAAATGCTACAGGGGAAAGTATGTATGAAGCCTTACAAAATGCAACATTATCGATTGGTAATAGTTTCTTTTATGGAGATACACGTATTATTATTTTAGGAGAATCTGCTTCAAAAAACTGTTTCCAAGAAATCATGGATTTTTTAAGTAACTTTAGCGAAACGAGTGCTAATCTAATGATTGTCACAACTAAAGGCCCCGCTTCCGAATTATTAAAGTTAAATATCACAGAAGGGATTACTCCTGCTGTCGGGATTACTAATTTATTAAAAAACTCTCGACTTACAGGGGAAGGGATAGAACTCTCTTACCTCGAAGCGATGCAAGGATATCTTAGCAAAACCCTTTCTCCTATTTTACCAGTTGTTTCTTTAACACAAGAGAAATCTAGTAGCGAGACTGCTGTCAATGGAAGTTCTAGTGAAAAAAATGATAGTCATTCATCTTCCGAAATTTCAAATACTGCTCCAATTAAACTTGATGGCACGGCATTATTTCTCAATAAAAAATTGATTGGCTATCTTAATCAAAATGAAACAAAGGGTCTGGCTATAATTAGAAATAAGCTTGATTCAACTCATTACACGGCAAAGATAGAAAAACTTAAATATGCTAATGTATCACTCTACAACTTAAAATCAACTATTAAAGTTGAACAAGAAGGAGATCAATTTAGTTTAAAAATAATCATTAAAACCCAAGGAGATATCAAAGCCTTTACGTTTGCCGATAACGTAAATAGCTTAAATGATGACGATATCCGGCAATTAGAAAAAGAAATTGAAAATCAAATTAAATTTGACTGTGAGCAAACCATCACCAAGTCAATGAAAGAATTTAATGTTGATTTATTTAGGATAGGTGATAAAGTTTGGAAAAAAGATGCTAAAGCATATCCAAAAATTAGAGATAACTATGCTGATTTTATAAAAAACTTAGATGTCACACTCGATATCCATGTGAATATTAATCGAATTGGATTAGAAAATATCTTAAAATAATGAAATTTAAATCGTTACTCAAACAAGATAAAAATCATTGATAGATAGGACAGCATTTCCTAATGATCTAGTCTTATTGCTATATCATATCTTCATTTTCTTTAGGACTAAAAAAGGCACTGATTAGTGCTTTTTTTAATCCGTTAAAATCACTTTTATAAAAACTTGGAAGACATGTTAAGACTATTAGGCATATGCTATAAGTGAATTAGTTTGAATTTTTATGAAAAGAGGGGATGAGCGTGAAAGAGAGTCAATTAAAACAATTTCGTTCAAAATTAAATAAGACCGTAGAAGAAATTCCTGAATCTACACCCGAAGAAGAAATGACCCATCAACTGATTGAAGCCTTATCAGATAAAATCGATGATATGAATTTATTTATTTCACAAACACAAGCACTGCTTTCCCAATCATCCCTTCAAAATAAATCTGATGTTCGCTCTTGTTCAACTGAATCCTCTACGTCTAACGGTAACTCTAACACCTCTACTTCATCTGATGCCTCTTCAAATCAGACTGCTTCATCTTGTGATTGTTCAACTAATACGACTTCGGCTAGTACTAATTCAGCTAATACGACTTCATCCAATGATACTGATGAGCGAATTGGAATTGTAGGCAGTGGCATTGGAGGAACAGCAGGTTCAAAAAAAATAAGCCCTGATACTTTTCTTTTAGGATCTAGTAATTATGAATACTACTCACCAGATAAAACAAACTATCTCTATGGATTTACCAACTCTGAATTTTTTGCTTTTATTGGGGCATTAGACCCTATTGAATATATTCTTGTCATTACTGTCATTTCTATTTTAATCGCAACTCAATTAAATACTAATGAGCAACAACTTGTGGGAGGTGCCTTAATCGACATTGGAGTCACCATTGGGAATATTGTCGAACAAACCCTATTCCAACAAGCGCGTCAAAATGAAATCAATACTAAAAAACGTCAAGCGGCCTTTCAAACCGATATCAGTAATATTTACAACAGCCTTGTCACCTTACAAGAAGAAATTAATGCCTTAAGAGATGAGCTTAATCTAGATTAATTGACCTGCAAAAGCACTCCGTCCTTTTGCTTTTTTAAAAAAGTCATTGACTCTCCACTTACTATACAGTTTACAATAAAACATGATAGAAAAGGAGAGTTGATAAAATGACTAAAAAGTTTTTAAGCTATGCCATTCCCTCAGCACTAGCCATGTTCGTAGCTTCCCTATACACCGTCATTGACGGAATCTTCATCGGAGCTGGAGTTGGAGACACAGCCCTGGCTGCCATTAATCTTGTCATTCCTCTAACCATCATGTTATTTGGAATGGCAACTATGTTTGCTGTTGGTGGTGGCGCTTTAATTTCCAAAAATCTCGGAAACAATGACCCCCAAAAAGCTAACCACCTGTTTAGGCAAGTCTTTAAATTTTTACTCATCATTAGCTTGGTGATTAGTTTTATTTGTGTTATCTTCACAGGTCCTATTGTCAAAGGACTTGGTGCAACCCCTGATTTAATGAGCGATGCTAAAACATACCTCAGATTCTATTCACTATTTTGCATTCCAAACATCATTGGAATTGCCTTAAATAGTTTTATCCGAAATGACAGTCGTCCAAAACTAGCGATGATAGCAACCATCCTTGGAGCCATCACTAACATCACCCTTGATTATCTCTTCATTTTCCCGCTTCAAATGGGATTACGTGGTGCTGCCATCGCAACAGGGCTTGGACAAATCGTAACCGTAGCAATTCTACTTCCACACTTCATCAAAAAACGTGGATCGCTAAGCTTTGGAAACGTCAAATTAGACTTTACCGTCATCAAAGAATTTTCAAGTATTGGATTCCCATCCTTCTTTGCTGAAGCCGCCTTTTCCATTATTATCTTTCTGACAAACATCGCCCTAATCCAAACCGTTGGTGAACAAGCCATCACCTCATACAGCATCACCAACTACCTGACCACTCCAATCTACATGCTATTACTTGGTTTAGCATTCGGAGCACAACCTCTTTTAAGCTACCATTTTGGAGCCAAAGAACCTCACACCATGTTAAAATACTATCGATTAACCATTATCACATCTTGTATCATTAATCTCATCTTTATTGGGCTCTGTTTCTTCTTAGGACGTCAAATGATCAGTATTTTCACCCAAGATGCACAAATTATTAATATGACCTATATCGGGCTTAATATCGTCAACCTTGCCTTCACCGTAATTGGCATCAATTTAGCGACTACCATCTATTATCAAGCGATTGAACAACCAAAATACTCAAACTGGATTTGTGCTTGTCGCTGTATCATCTTTTTACCCGTTGTCCTACTCATCCTGTCATTCCTTTTTGGCATTCATGGTATTTGGGCAAGTCTACTCGTCTCAGAACTTTTCACGATGCTGACCTTCTATTTCAGAACCAATATGACTCAACTAACAACTAACGCTATCGAAACTTATGCCTAAGGAGTTGAAGAGACATGTCTACCTATTTTACAATTGGTGAAATTGCGAACATGTACAACCTTTCCATCCAAACATTAAGACATTACGATAAAATTGGACTTCTAAGTCCTGCTTATACTAACCCTAAAACGGGATATCGCTACTACTCGATTCAGCAATTCGTTAAAATTGACTTCATCAAACATGGAAAAGCACTTGGCATGACACTAGATGAAATTAAAGTATTAATAAAAAAAGACCTCGACTTATTCGCTTTAACAGACGTTTTAAATAAGCAAAAACTTCAAATCAAACAAAAAATAATTGAACTTCAAGAAATTGAACAACACATCAACAATCTACAGGCAAGGTTATCTGAAGTTGAAACCTTTGGCCTAAATAAACCCTTTTTAAAAAGCGAAGACAGTCGTCACTTTATTCGCTACAACTACGTTTCAAAAAATGAAATTGAAGTTGAAATCAACATCCGAAATGTCGTACTTGATATGGAAACTAAATATGGTCGTCATAACTCTGAACTCGTACTGGAAGCCAACTATGAGATTTTAAAATCAGAAAATCGTGTTCAGTACGATCAAATGCTCATTAAACTATTAGATTCTACCTCTTCAAACACAACATTAGAAGCGGGAACCTATGCGACATTATTTTATGACGACCATTATGGAAACAATAAAATCTATTATAGTCAACTAGAAGAGTTTATCTCTAAGCAACGACTAACCCCACTTAGCGATGTTTATGAATTTGTGATTATGCCTCGTATTGATCAAAATGGGATTGAAAAATCCATCACCCAACTTCAAGTCCTAGTCAAAAAATCCTGAATGCACATGCACTCAGGATTTTTTTTATAAATCAGCCCCATCATTTAATAAAAATCCAACAACTTGACGAATATCTTCATTCACATAAACTTTAATGATGCGTTGATTTAAATCTTCAAATCGGTAAATGACGTCATTTCCATCTTTTGATGAATCGAGCAATGATACGGTATCGGCTAACTGATGCTCACTTAAAAAACTCACGGCTAATTGTTCTAAGCTTTGTTCGTGATACTCACTATCTTTTGTATTAATATCAAAACGAATTCCAATTAATTGCCCCTCAATATATTCACCGACAATGCGATTCACATCATTTTCTTTTGGCTCACGATCTAGCACTAATCCAACACGGTCACCCTTATAATTGACCTGTGTGTCTTCTTCAGCTAAATCAGTTGATTCATAAACACCTACAGAATAATCATTTAAATCAATGCTTTGATGAAAATATAATTGATAATCCTCTACTAATTGATTAACCAGCGTTTTAACTTCTTCTGAGGGGACTTCATTCGCACACCCTGATAATATCAAAACTCCTACCGATAGAAATAAAACTAGTCTCAACCACTTCATTGATGCACTTCCTCCTTAAAAAACAACCTAAAATGCAACTTTAATAGTTACAGTATGGCAATTTTTAGAGGAAATTATTTAAAAATTAATAAATTTCCTTGTGGAAAAATCAATTTAACAGTCGTTCCTTTGTTCACTTCCGAATCGAGATAAATTCCAATACTTAACTTATGACACAGTTTTTTACACAAATAAAGTCCCATTCCCGTCGACTTACCAAAAATGCGACCATTTTCACCTGTAAATCCTTTATCAAAAACACGTCCTAAATCTTTCTCACTAATGCCTACCCCATTATCCTCAATCCTTAAAATAATTTGCTGATTATGCACGTTTGATGAAATCTTAACCACAGCATTCTCAGGTTTTGAATACTTAATGGCATTCACCACTAATTGATTAATAATAAATTCAACCCACTTTAGATCACTCAATAAGCAACCCTCGATTTCACCTAAATCGACGGAAACTTTCTTTAAAATAAAGTCTCGTGAATTTTGACGAATCACCTTCATCACAACAGATTTCAACTCAAACTCTTTAATCACATAATCTTTACTGACATCATTGCTTCTCGCATAATAGAGTGCCTGTTCAATAAAAGCTTCCACCTTTTTCACTTCATCCTCAACACGACGTGCCACGTCACTTTCATTATTTTCAAGAATCAATTTCAAAGAAGCAATCGGCGTTTTAATTTCATGAACCCATGTCTCAATATATTCCCGATATTCCGTTTCAAGTTCTTCGTATTTATTGACATTTTCATGCATCGATTTCGTAATATCATACAATAAACTGTGAAAAAGTTGGCCTTCTAAAAATTCTGGCTCTTCAACCACCTCTGCCACTAAATATTTCTCCTCAAGTTCTTCTAAGACCGACTCCAATTGATTAAAGTAACGTCGCCATTTAAAGTATTCAATCAGCATATAAGAGATAACTGGAATAAACCATAAACATCCAACTAAAAAAATAACGACTCCGCTCACTTTAGCAATAAGCATAAACATTAAAATAACTAAAAAAACTAACATTTGAATGACTAAAAAGGTAACATGATTCTTTACATAATCAACGAATCTCATGGCATGATGTACCCTAGCCCACGACGCGTTTCAATCGCATCCTTAAGACCAATTTCCTCTAGTTTTTTTCGAAGACGTGTCACATTCACCGACAACGTATTATCGTCAACAAATAAATCTGATTTCCATAAATGCTCCATCAAAACATCCCTCGAGACAATTTGGCCCTGATTTTTAATGAGACATCCTAAAATTTTCAGTTCATTCTTTGTAAGCTCCATCGTCTTTTGTTCATAAGTGATACTTCCATTCGACAAATTCAGCGTCAGACCTTTATAACAAAGCGTCTCACTTGCCGACAAAGAACCATACGTTCGTTTTAAAATGGATGAGATGCGCGCTAATAAAATTTGCGTATTATACGGTTTGGTAATAAAATCATCAGCGCCTAAATTCATACTCATTAACTCATCTAGCTCACTATCTCGACTCGTTACGACAATAATTGGAACATCAGATGATTTTCGCACTTCTTTACAAATATAATATCCATCAAAAACAGGTAAATTAATATCTAATAAAATTAATTGTGGCTTGATCGTTTCTACCTGTTCTACAATATTTGAAAAATCCGTTGGTGCTTCAACCTCATAACCATAACGGCTTAAAAAAATTTGAAGCTCTTCACGAATCACTTCTGCATCTTCAATAATCATAATTTTTTGCAAAATGATACCTCCACTTCTAAATCCAACTACTCTTATTATACCCTAGCGTCTGGTATAATTATCCTTACAATTTTGTCACAAAAAAAAGAGTTCATCTATCTGAACTCAAGTTTACTCTGCTACATATAACTCATTGACAGTCTCTTCTTTTACTCCGATTACTAAGACTAATACGATGACTTTTAAAATTTCCATTACTGCTCTTAACATGATCATCTCTCCCATCTTCCTTTAATTAAACTGATGTATTTAAAATGCTACTTGCACCACTCATTCACATTCTCTTCTTTAATCCCTACTATTAAGACTAAACCAATTACGTTTAAGATTTCGATTACAAATTTCATCTCCATCATCTCCTCAAAAAGTTTTGTTAAAACTCGCTGACAGATACATTATATCTCCTGCCCTAATCTTATAACATCGAACTAGATGACAGAAATCTTTCATTTTTGTCATATAAAAAAATCATCTCAATTCGTCTAAACGAAATGAGATGAGCCTGTCTTCATATTGTCATTCAACTTATCTAACGTATTTCTCGATAAATTGATAAATTCCACTAAAATACTCCTTCTCCATTAAGTCATCCGCTTCACAATGACCGAGTCCCTCTATGTACCAAAGTTCTTTTTGTTCATGTGGAATCGCATCATAAATATACTGGCTACTCTCTGGTGGGGTAACCTTATCTTCTGTTCCATGAATTAATAACACGGGAACCGTAATATTCGAAACAGCTTTAACAGGTTGAATATCATCATAAACTAGATTTTCTTTAAGTTTTAACACGACATTCCCAGCCCATTTAGCATAACTCACCGGTAAAAATGGAATATTTTCAGCGATAATTCCAAGTTCAACAGCACTCTCCATCGTATGATATGGCGCGTCTAACACATAAAAATCAGCATATTTACTTTCTTCATTTAACTCAGTATGCATCGTTGCTGTGGCAGCTCCCATCGAAAATCCGTGAATTCCTAAAATTCCATTTGGATATAACTCACGAGCAAATCCTGCAACAGCATCTAAATCAAATCGCTCATATAATCCAAACGTATAATTTTCACCACCTGTTAATCCGGTATGACGTTGATGGTAAACAACCACATTATAACCATTTTCTAAATAATTAAAAGCCGAATTTAAGACCTCATGATAATTGCTTCCGATTCCGTGAACAATTACCATCACATCATTTGTTGGCGTATTCGCCTTAATATCTAAAACTTCAACCTCATAGCCATTTATAGGACTCTGTACAAAGGTTGTAGCATGTTCATATTTATCTAATGTGTCTAACACTTTATCTTCACGCTCTGTGTAAAAAACAGTCATATCTTCTGCACTAACTGACGGATTCTTTCCAACTGTTCCATCATAAACCATATTCCCAATAATCCAAGTTGCTAACGCAAAAATAGATCCTGCACCAACCGTTGAACCGATAATGACCTTTTTCTTTTTTTTCATTCTAAATCACCTCTTTTTGGAATTCAGTCATTGCTTTTTATTTATTATATCAAAATTATTTTGTTTTTCAAATTATTTGATTTGTAAACATTTAACATTCATAACTTTACTCCTAAATTCTCATACTATAATTGTTGTTTAACAACAAATTTATTGGAGGATGATCACAATGCATGATAAAAATCCAGGTGTCAAATGTACAGTAAGTAGTTGTAAATTTAATAACAATCAAAAACATTTCTGTCAATTAAATCAAATCACAGTGGGAACACATGAAAAGAACCCAGTCCAATGTGAATGTACTGACTGTCAGTCATTTGAATTAAAATAATCACACGTTGTCTCCATCCTAATATCTTCTAAAGCTAGGGCTACCCTAGCTTTTAAAATTTCCCAGGAAAACCATATTTAATTCATTATATTCAGCAATTCCCTAAAATAAGACAACTGATTTAATAAAAAAGGATTTTTTTTACTTCCTATCTGATCATCATGTCTGTTTTCTTATATGCCCCTTAATTGAGTTAATAAACTGATAGAAAATAAAAAAAGCAAACATCGAGCGTTTGCTTTTTAAATTAGAATAAAAATAATTGAACAATGTTTGCAACAATGGAAAAAATAACAAATCCTTTTGCCCATCCCGTACGATGTCGATAATATAAAATAAGTCCAACTAATGCACTTGTACCAATCAAAATTCCAATTCCTTGTTCTAAATAAAAATTCGTCGGCAATGAAGTGACATTTATCCAGGCTAACCAAAAACTATAAACAGCTGAAATCCAGATCATAGCATGTGTTAGTTTAGACTTTTTAACGTTTATCAAAAGAACAACGATTAAAAATGCTAAAATAAATAAAATAACAAATAACAAAAACAAATAACCAAGTGCCATTTCATTCCCTCCTTTTTCTAACATCTGTATTATAGCATCCAAATCTTTAAAATTTATGTTGAAAAATCTTAACAATTCTGTAGGATTGGTAACTCACACTCAAAAATAAACTGATCTGATTCTTGATAAACTTCTAGTTTTCCTCCAACACTCTCAATCAGCATACGACAACTTTGCAGTCCTACTCCATGACTTTCAATCTCATCACTGATTTGAAGTAAAACTTTATTACAAACCTTGATAACTAAAACATCTTCTAATTCGCAAATTCTAAACTTAATCGGATGTGAAGCATCCGCATATTTTAATAAATTTGAACAAATATTATCGATTAAACGGTAAAAATCATGACGTTCCATCTGTAAACTAAATGAATTCTCGATTTCAACCTCTACCAAAGCCTCAAACCCTTCACTTTCCAGTGAAGAAACGACTTCATGTAAACACTGTTCAATCATCTCATCTGCATTTAGCGTCATAACTGGCGCTTTTTTTTCTTCTACAACACACTGACGAAACAACTGATCAATTAAATATTTGATCTGAAATGCCTTGCTAGACACAATCTCTAGATATTTCGTCTGTTCTCCCTTATCTTTTTCCTGCTTGATGATATCTAAATAAGAGATAACAGCGGTTAAGGGGGTTCTTAAGTCATGAGATAGTGATCTAATCATTTGAATGTTTTGCTGTTTTAATTCTTTCTCAAGTTCTATTTGTTGTTCTAAAGTTTTAGCCATGTCATTAATGTCTGCTGCTAACTGAGAGATTTCATGCTGACCTCTCACTTCAATTTGAGTCGATAACTGACCATTTTTCATTCGTTCAACGGCATGGCTAATTTCTAAGATATAAGTAATCTGTCGATGCAACAAGGTCATAAAGGTAATCATAAAAATCACCATCGAAGCTATGACACACAATACTCGTCCCCACAAATAAAAATTAAGATTAAAAAACGGATAAATATCTATCCAAGCCGTCCCGTCACTAAATTGGAGTGCATAAGTTTTTGGAATGTACATGACATCAGATTCTTGATACCCATAAGAGATTAAGCTTGAATCATAATAAAGTTCATCTCCTTGGTAAATCAAAATTAGCAAATCATCATGTGCTCGATGCCATTCTTCTAGTTGCTTAGCATTTTCTAAAGATAATTGATGATTCGTAATGTACGCCTGAATATCTCGATTGATTCGATCCATTTCGTCTGCATAACTGGGAGACTGATTCACAACTTTACTCGTTAACGAATAAAGTGATTCCTCTAAAATAACATAACTTATAAAAGATAGTAATAATGAAATGACCACATATCCTGTAATCACTAAGCTCCACTTTGGTAACCCTACCTTTTCAAGAAATCGATTAATCCACATAATACCCTTTTCCCCAAGCCGTCTTAATATAGACTGGATTTTTTGAATCCTTCTCAATTTTTTTTCTCAAATTTCGCACGTGAACCATGACGGCATTGTCACCAATCACTTGCCCTGAATCATTCCAAATACTTTGATAAATTTGTTCCATCGAAAATATTTTTTTACGATGAGTAATCAATAGTCGTAAAATCTCATATTCTGTCGTGGTCAAGGAAACCTCTTTTCCCTCTAAAATCACACGCGTCGAATTCAAATCCACCACTAAATCACCAATCGTAATCGTCGGTTCTACCTTTACCTGAGTCGTTGAATGATACTGATACGCTCGTCTTAATAATGCTTTAACACGGATCAATAAATCACTATTTGAAAAAGGTTTCGTGATATAATCATCGCCACCCGCTGAAAATCCCATCGTTTTATCCGATTCTTGGCCATAGGCCGTTAAAAATAAAATCGGAACAAAAGACTTCTGACGTATTTCAGAGCAGACAACAATCCCAGACTTCTTTGGCATCTCGACATCTAAAATCACAAGTCCAATACTCTCATCCATTAATTCAATGGCTTCCTCACCATTACAAGCCGTCACAACCTCGTACCCATCACCTGTTAATAAGATTTGAAGAATTTGACGAATATCTTGATTATCATCAGCGACTAAAATTCTATTTTTCATCTACTTCATCCCACCTTTAAAAAAATTAACTTATCTCAGTTATATCATAAATTAAATAAAATTCATCAAAAAAAGACAACCATAGGTTGTCTTTTTCAATTATTTTATATTCCTAACAATAAACACCTTTTCGCGTCATGGCTTCAAGCATCGTATAAACAACATCACTTGATCGTTCATTAGCAGCTTGAAACGCCTGTTTAAAGGTTTGAAAAGCGTCATCATCTCCATAATGAGAGATTGCTTTAACACAAATAAATGGGAGATGATGACGATAAGCGACTTGACCTAAAACAGCTGCCTCAACATCTATAAACTCAATGCGATAACTTTGATTTAAATGTTCGGAAATAATGCTACTATTAATAAAACGATCTGCTGTTCCAAAAAGTCCAACCTGGCCCTTATAATCTAAATACTTACAAGCCATTAAAGCAAATTGCTTTAAATGTAAGTCACTTGGGAAAACAACTTGATTCGTTCCAGGAATTTCAAATAATCGATAATGATTGGCTTGAAAATCGACATCATATTGGAAAACCATATCTGAAATGGCAATATCTCCAAGATCTTTTTTTTGCTTTCCGATATATCCGCAATTTCCAAATCCAATAACCGCGGTAATCGGATACTTCTCTGTAATCACACCCATTGCATAAGCAAAATTAACTTTTCCCTCTCCTGCTTGAACCAAAATGATCTCTTTCCCATTCAATTTTATTTCATAAATGTTGAAGAGATAATCTGTGACGATTTTATAATCATTCAATTTAGCTAATAATTGTTGCGCTTCAAACTTAGATTCGCAAAAAATACACAACATGTTCATCACCCTTTATCCAATTCAGGATCAATTTTATCTGACTCATTTCTACCTATCTTACTATATGCAATAGTTAATAGACGAGAACCTATTGAAGGGATTTCATACAAAAACTCGCTCCAATTATTGAAGCGAGTTTAATTAAAATGATGATCATTCGACTTAAACACGAATATCTGGGGTCGTTTCCCAACCATGTTCTGTAGTGTGATCATAAGCTAAAACTTCAAAATTGAATAAATTACTATGGATGAAGACCCCCATCATCACGAATAACCTTAATCATTTTCTCTTCATTTTAATCCCTTCCTAAACATTCGACATGAAACATCCATAATTTGAACTGTCTTTCATCAATTTTATTATGATAAAATTGATCAAACAAATAAGATTTGACATGATGAAAAATAGCGGGTGATAAATACTTCTGACCAACATACTCATTTATTTCATCAAAGAAGTTAATCATCTGTGATTCAACTCCTTTTAAAATGTACATATCAATTAAAGAACTCGTGACAGCTTTCGCTTGTTCGAATATCCCATATTTTAAAATTTTTTCTTTTGATTGATTTAAGTAATCCTCTGCCAGTTCATAATCACCTAACTCGTAATAAATAGTCCCCATTAATCCAAGTGCTAAATGCTTTTTTACTTCATCGGTCACAACCTGAACTAAATGATTTAAAACCTCCAATGCCTCTTCAAATCTCCCTTGAGATTTGTATAAATAACTTAAATTTTGATAAACTTCGGTGACAAATGGCGGATAGCATGGATTTTCAATAAAAGCAACTTGCACGTCTATGGCCTCTTGAATTCGACCACATTTGCGCAAAACAATCCCTTTAAGAATAATGTGAGCTGCCCGAGTTAGAGGTTGGGGCGTCTCTCCCTCTCTTAGTGCTAAGTCAATATGATTTAACGCTAAATCAAGTTGGTCGACCTGAAAATATCCTTTGGCTAAATTATAAAGAATTTTATAACGATACTCCGTCATATCTGGGCTTAGTGAATGAAGGCTCATCTTCAAATAAGAAATGCTCTCTTCATACATTCCCATTTTCTCCATATTTAAACCAATCCCACGGTACAATAACGTTGGATTTTGATGACTTAAAGAAGCGTAGGAAATCGCCAACGAAAAGTGTTGATTCGATTCAATCCATTGACTTTTTTGTTGATAATCAACGGCAATTAATTCTTCTAACTTTAGGCCTTCTTCATATAGTTCATACTGTGCCACGACTTTTTTAAATTTTTCATATTCAGTTGATAAGGTTTCCAATCGACAGCGCTCAGACACCCAATCCTTTGCCTGTTCAACGGCCGATTTTTTAAATGATTCTAGTGTAAACTCTTCTTGTAAAGCCCCATCTGATAACTCCAAAAGAATGCTATAAATCAACTCAACTGTTTCATTAGGAATAATGCGGCGTCCATTTTCTGCCATACTAATATAACTACGAGAAATACCATACGCCTGAAAAGCCTCTTGCTTAATATGATATTGACGTCGACACCATTTGATTTTTTCTGATACTTCTAAAAACAATTGCTTCAACTCCATCCAATCTAAATCATCCTGAGAATTTAAGTCTTTTTGAGACTAAGACATCCTATAAGTATCTATTCTCAACTCCACGAGTATCGCTAAAAATTTTCCAAGTATGAAAAACTTATTTTAAATGATAGATATAACCTAACTCTATTTTACAACAAAAAACATCATTTTTCTTGGTTTTAATGATAGAAAATAAACTTCTCATCCTCTTAATATTCTAATTCATGATTCATCTCTTATAAACCTGTCATTTTATGCATTTAAATTTCACTCATCTAAATCATCTAACAACAAAAAAAGTCAAGAACATTACAATTTAAGTAATCTTCTTGACTTTAATTCTAGTCGCAAGGTCTATGCCTTTAACCTTATAAAATTATCTTTTATGACGCTTAAGATAAAATTTATGATGTCGATTCAGTCTCCTAAATTAACGACGTGAATCTTTTTTTACTTTTTCTGATTTATCCATACGAGTTAAACGAACAACCGCTTCAACATGAGATGTTTGAGGGAACATATCAATCGGTTGAATATAATCTACTCGGTATTTTTTTGTTAACTCTTTTAAGTTTTTAGCTAACGTTGATGGATTACATGATACGTAGACAATACGTTTTGGTTGGACACGTTTTAACATCTCAATTAACTCAGGCCCCATTCCCGTACGAGGTGGATCGACGATAACCACATCTGGTTTGAATCCTTCATTTGCCCATTTTGGCACGATTGACTCTGCTTTACCAACCGCATAATACGTATTATCAATGTTATTTAATTTTGCATTTGCTTTCGCATCAATGATAGCCGCACGAGTAATATCCACCCCACGTACTTCACTTGCCTGATCAGCCACCCATTGACCAATCGTTCCAACTCCACAGTAAGCATCTACCACTTTTTCAGTTCCTGTTAAAGAAGCAGCATACTTCACTTGATTATATAACTTCACTGTTTGTTCTGGATTTAATTGATAGAAAGCGCGTGGTGATAAATTAAATTTAAATTTACCTAAACGATCTGTAATAAAATCTTCTCCCGCTACTTTAATCATATCTGGTCCAAAGATTTCATGCGTGTCATCAGAATTATAGTTGACATAAACTGACTTCACTTCAGGACAATACTTCATTAAATCAAGCGCTAAAGAATACATCTTCTTGAAGTCTTTATTCGCTAATACAAACGTCACTTGAATCTCACCTGTTCGATATCCACGACGAACGACAATGTGACGAGCTGTTCCTTTTTTCGTTTTGGGTGCATACGCAAAAACTTTATAATCATCTAATAAATCAACCGCGTGATTCACGACTTTGTTGATTTCTTCGTATTGAACCTCACAATCTGTGACATTTACTAACTCTCGTGAGTTCATGCTATAGAATCCGACCATCACACCATCTTCATCATACCCAACTGGCATTTGAGCACGGTTACGATAATTATATGGATTATCCATTCCCATCGTTGGACGGATATCTAATTCTTCAGGATCTAAATTGGTGTAACGTTCAACCGCTTGCCAAATGGCATCGCGTTTAATACGCAATTGTTCCGGGTAGGTCATATGTTGTAATTGACATCCACCACATTGTCCATAAACCTCACAAGCTGGTTGACAACGATGTCTTGATTTTTTCTTAACGCGTACTAATTCTGCTTCTGCATAACCACCTGCTACACGTGTACAAGTTGCCACAACTTCTTCCCCAACTAATGTTCCTGGGATGAACACCGCTTGTTTTTTATAATAACCGATTCCCTCACCGTTAATCCCGATGCGTTTAATCGTCACTAAAAATTCTTGACCAACCTTTAAAGGTGACATATTCATAAAAAAAACCTCCAATGCTTTTAAGCTACCCTTTATCTTACCACATTCGTGATTATTTTACATATCTTATTCGCAGATAGTTGACAAAATCCTCTCTTATTCGCAATAAATACACTGAGATGATGATCTTTCATTTATTATGTTGCAATGATACGTAATTTTATACCATTTTTACTTATTTATAACAATTTATATTGACTCTACAATAAAAGATGCTACAATAGGGATAATTGAATACGTCTCTGTTCTCTTTGATGAGTTAGAGGTGCATGGCTAAAGAGTAGGAATTTCGAGAGTGACGTCTAAGACAAATTCTAAAAGGTATCCATGCCGAAGTGAAAATAGTGTCCGCTATTTTTTGCTGGGGTTAGATTGAAGAAGTCTAACACTGTCACTGCCTATGGTAGTGGAGAACTAATGATCGGAGAGTTAAATAATACGTGTATCACTAAGGGATCTTTTTTTAGCTACCCCATTATTGAGCAATGTATGAGTTTAACTCTGCATTGCTCTTTTTTTTATAACTTTCAGAGCCGGACGAGATGATTCAATCAAAGTTCAATATAAAAGGAGAGAATGAAAATGGTTGGAACCATCTATGCCTTAATTCCGGCAATCCTCACAATTCTTTTGGTTATCATCACACGTCGCGTTATCTTATCACTAGGAGTCGGTGTCATCTGTGCTGCTTTAATTTTATCAGCATTTAGCATCGGAGATACCATCTCAACCATACTCATCACTTTTAGTTCTCTAGTCATTGAAGAGGATGGACTTTACGGATTCTTAAATGAGTGGAATATGTCCATCATCTTCTTTTTAATCGCCCTAGGTATTATTACAGGCTATATCGTCTTATCAGGAGGGGCCACTGCTTTTACAAAAGCCATTATTCGTCGCGTTCAAACACGCGAAGGGGTACAATATACCGCTGCTATTTTAGGAATTCTGATTTTTGTTGATGACTACTTCAACGCTTTAGTCGTTGGAAATGTCTCAAAACCATTAGCCGAAGCACAAAAAGTATCGCGAGCTCGTCTCGCTTATATCGTTGATTCAACGTCAGCACCTATTTGTGTCATTTCCCCCATTTCAAGTTGGGCAACTGGAATCATGGGTTCTATGGCTGTCATCTTAGCAGGAGCAGGCATTTCTTACAGTGCCTTCTCAGCCTTCTTAATGACCATTCCTTATCATTTTTATGTCATCACAACCCTCATCATGGTCTTCGTTGTCATTCGCTTTAACTTAAATCTTGGATTAATGAAAAAATACGAAGCCGACACGTTACAAGGAAGCGACAGCTCAATTGTAGGCAGCGAACTATCGAATCCTCATGAAAAAGATGTTGAATCTTCAAAAGGAACGATTTGGGACTTAATTCTTCCTATTCTAACCTTAATTATTGTCACAGTTGGAACGATGGCTATCACCGGAATTCAAGGGGCACAATCAGTCACTGATCCTGAGTTTAACTTCTTCTTCACCGTCCTTGACAACATCGCTCTCTCTAAAGCACTTCGTTATGGAGGAATGGCTGGATTAATCGTTTCAATGGGACTGGCTTATCGTCATGTTTTAAACAAAGAAGTCACACTACCTGATTTTTTAAAAGCTTTTATGATAGGAGCTCGCTCTATGTTTGGAGCGATTGGAATTTTATTATTAGCTTGGGCGATTTGTGAACTAGTTGGAGCCTTAGATGCTGGAGGCTATTTAGCTTCAGTGATTACAAGCACCAATATTAATCCAAACTTTATTCCAGTTGTCATGTTTATAGTCGCAAGTTTTATGGCTTTCTCAACCGGAACATCTTGGGGATCATTCGGAATCTTACTTCCAATTGCGGGAAGTGTTGCCGCAGCCATCGACTTAAATCTGATGATACCGGTTATGGCTGCTGTCTTATCGGGTGCAATTTTTGGAGATCACGCGTCACCGATTTCAGATACAACCCTTCTATCAGCCACTGGGTCAGGTTGTGACCTCGGAGCTCACTTCAACTCCCAACTCCCTTACGCTCTATTATCAGCAGGTATCGCTGCCTTAGGCTATATGGCGTTTGGGGTGACAGGGACTTTAATGACGTCTTACATCGTCATGGCTTTAGGATTTGCTTTGGTAATTTTCTATGCTCGACGTCAAAACGTTAAGAAAGTTGAAAACCTACACTTAATGCCAAATGAATAAGAAATCAAAACGGGAGAATATGACATAAATTTAAAAGGAGTCAATGAACAGGGGGGAAACTGATTCAATGACTCCTTTTTATTATATTTCTAAGAGAGGTTGAGAATTGGAGAAAAGATTTATCATCTTGTACTAAACATAACATAGGGGGAGAGTTACGTCTCATACAAGTACATTATGGGAACACTTTTCAAATCTTAAACAAAATAAACAAACTTTTTTAAAATTTTATTTTCTTCCTTTTATAGGATTTAATGTTTCAGATGTTGCAAAATCTGAAGAGGAAACTGAGGGCTTTATCATCACAATGATAAACTTTAAAATTCAACGAAAATCGTCATAAATTTTAAAATAACTAATAAAGTATAATAGGAAACAAATTACCTATACTAATAGTATTTCGAATAAAAGGAGAGACTCTTCATGGAAAAAACAAAAACTTTCCAACTTACCGAAAGTCAATACAATCTAGTCGAAGAATTACTCGAAATCGCACCCGGTCATACCGAAGCTGAAAAACTCATTTCTGCTCTTGAACTTGCCGTCGAAGTCGGGGCTCACACCGATATGTTTTAACATAAAAAGGTCCCAATAGAAGCGGGACCTTTTTATGTTAAATAATAAAATTCTTTTATAAAAATGAGATGGGTCACCTAGCATCTTATCCTCCGCTACTAGGCAATGGGTTACCTAGCGATTGGGACTAGCATCTTATCCTCCGCTACTAGGCAATGGGTTACCTAGCGATTGGGACTAGCAATCTTCCCCTCCGCTACTAGGGAATGGGTCACCTAGCGATTGCTACTAGCAATCTTATCCTCCACTACTAGGGAATGGGTCACCTAGCGATTGCTACTAGCAATCTTATCCTCCACTACTAGGGAATGGGCTCACACCTATGGTATTTGGCACCCCATTAGTGGAGAAAACCACTTCGTGGATGGGGTCCCCCTTGTTAGGATAACTCGGCCTGACGCCGAGTACACCACAGGTGTATAGTTGTTCTATCCTTCACTTCGTTTAGGAAGAACAGCTAACATAGTAGCGCTAATCCATCATTCTGCTAAAATCTACACCTTCTATAAAAAAAGAGATAGACTCACGTCTATCTCAGCACTTGCATGGATAACTCCGCCTTTCAGTCTACTAAAAAATATATTTTCTATAAAAATACGATAGACTCTCGTCTATCGTGGCACTTGCATGGATAACTCCGCCAAAGGCGGAGTATAGTCCAACTAATTTTCGTAAAACGAAAATAGTTGGGCTAACAAATAAACGGCCTGTGGGGGAACACAGACCGTTTAGGGAGTGAGAAAACATAATGAATAAGAAAATCAAAGGGGGAGAAAATTTTTTATCATTTTCATCCGTTTATATTATGACATATATTTATGTACGAATAATGAAAAGAGTATGTCTTTTTTGTGTTTTTTTGGGTTTTTATTCAATAGGTTCAGGCATATCACGTGTCAATAAATATTGCACAGATCTAAACTCATATCCTTCTTCTCGGAGTTTTGGAATTAGACGATCAAGGCATTCTGCGTTGTCCTTTGAAATACTGTGCATTAAAATAATCGCACCGGGATGAATGCGAGCCAAAATCTGATCATAGGCATACTGCCAACCACGTTGTTGATCGACGTGCCAATCCATATAGGCTAAAGACCAGAATAGATTATAGTATCCACGCTCTTTTGACCAATCTAGAACTTGTTGATTAAAATGCCCTTCGGGTGGTCTTAAAAAGCGCACCATTTCTTTTCCTGTAATTTCTGTATATTTATTTTCAATTAATGTTAATTCTTCGTTAAATTTTTCCTTGCTGACTTTTGTTAAATCGGGATGATGATACGTATGGTTCCCGATAATATGACCGTCATCCACCATTCGTTGTACTAATTCAGGATTTTGTTCCATAAAATGACCTGTAACAAAGAAAATGGCTGGAACATCATATTTTTTTAATACATCCAAGATTAATGGGGTATTTCCATTCTCGTAACCACAATCAAATGTTAAATATAAATCCATCTGATCAGCTGGTGCAATATAAAATGCATCATTATTTCGAACGATATCATCATATTCTTGGCCTGGCCAAGGTTGTTGATGATTTTCACCTTTAGGAATTCCCCAACCAATATTCTTTGCTGAAGCCGTAAAAAATGACCCTAAACAAAGTAATAATGTTAACATTATTGTTCCAAAGTTGAACTTTCTTTTCATTTTTATCACCTCTCATTATCAAAAAGAATTCTATAATAATTTGTCGAATTTCTGCACAATATATACATAAACAACTGATAAATTTTAGCGATAAATTTGATTCATTTATGATGATTCATTTACTATAATGGAATTAAATGTTAAAATCTAATAGTTTTTTAATCAGAAATTATAAACAGGAGGCACACCCGATGGAGCATATCTTTTCTCTCGAATTTCTTAAAAAGCTAAGTGAACAACTCAAAAAACGGGAAATCAAAGGATTACCCGAGCAAATTGCTTTTAACCTCGTGATGGCCATTGTTCCTCTTCTTGTTGTAATTGTTCAACTTGGAACCTATTTATCTTTGAATACAGATTTAGTCGAGTATTTAATCATGGCTTATGCACCCAATGAGTTAAAACTACTTTTAATGAATCTTTTTTCAACAACGTCGACCCCTTCTGGAAATATCTTTTTTCTTATTACAACGGGTATTTCGTTTATGTGGTTAATCTCTAAAGGATTCTACGGAATTGCCGCCGCTGCCAATACCACTTATCAAGTTCCTTATATGAAATTTGCCTATTTAGAACGTATTTTTTCTTTCCTTATTGTTATTTTCATGATTTTATCACTTGCCTTAGTCACAGTATTCGCTTTATTTGGTCAAGGCCTTATCATTTTAATTTTTAAAATTTTAAATATCCATATCCAATCTCATTTACTGCTGATTTTTAATATCATTAAATCACTGATTAGCTTCTTAGGTTATTTTAGCTTCTTTTTATCGCTATTCTATTTAGCACCAAGTATCAAAATGAGAGTGGGTGAAATCATTCCGGGAGCTCTTGTCACCTCAATTGGATGGAGTGTGTCATCAATTGGATTCACCTTCTATGCCAACCATATTGCAAACTATAATAAATTTTATGGGAGCCTATCCGTGATCATCATGCTACTGTTTTGGCTCTTTATTCTCGGATATACCATTATGATTGGCCTCCAAGTGAATTACATTCTTAAACGTGATTACTTCGGTGGCGTTTCCTACGAACAAAAACTTGGAATTTTCAATCGTTTTCGCTATCTATCAAAATGGACAAAATTTGCTCCTACAGAAATATCAGATTCAAAATAATCGCATATCTTTAGCACCTCATGAATAGAATTTAGCAAGACTATTTTGATTACTGAGGTGAAATCATGAAAAAATATTGCCTATCCTTCGCCATGCTCACGCTACTTTTAAGTGCATGCTCACAGGATTCAACGTTATCTAAAGTCTCAACGCCTCAAACCGTCGAGAACTTTATAACCAGTAACACCCTAACCACCACTGACACACCAACAAAAGAGACGACGACTACCACCGAAACACCTGAAGTTTCAACTCCTCAAGAAGAAGTGGCTTTAACATTCGCCACTCAACAAGACTTTGTTGATTACATGTATAAAAAAATTGTGGCCCTCGAAGACACCATTGCACTACTCGATTCTAATCTTTCACAACTATTTGCCGTGAGTACCTCAGAAGATACTTCTGGTTACCAAAGCATTCGTCAAAATTTATTTGATCAAGCCACAAATGAAATGGATAACATGGCGACTTTAACCTTACCTAACACTGAGGTAAAAACGCTACATGATTATGTGCAAAAAGCATATCAATATACCATTAAATCCAAACAAGCAGAATATGATATTTTCAATTCTGAATCACTTGATGCACGCCAACAACTATTAGAAGCTAATTCTGAAAACGAACGCTTAAGTGCCCATTATATTCAATTATCATGGGACGAAATCGATCGCTTATCAACCACAACCATTTATCGTAAATAGAAAAAAGTGAGACTAATTTGTCTCACTTTTTTCTATAGGATGCTTATGATATTTAATCTCACTAATAATCCAAACTAAAACAGGAATGGCTAATTCAAAGATTGGTAAGAGGTAAGTTGGATTTACATTTAAAATCTGATTTAAATTTTCAACTTGGCTTTCTTGGAAATGTGCCCCACATAGACACATTACTACAAGAATAGGAAAAGAAATAATTTTATGATTTATTTTTTTAAAGACTCCATTAATTAAGCTAGTACCGGCATAAAAATAAACACAAATCTTAAAGAAACAAGTGGTCATTAAAATAATAATGGCAAGAGGATCAAGACGTTCAAAAAAGATATTGACTCCGACCATCTTCATCGAGTTAAAGAAGGGATAAACAAAGTTATAAACTAAATCCTCACCTAATATTCCAATATTAAAAATATCTACCATTAAAAGCAAAATGGTTCCGCAAATTAAGGCTGCAAATCCAACCTTTAAAATTTTTGGACTCTGAGCTTTAGGCACTAAAGGGAAAATGACTAAAAAGGCAATCAATTCACCGTAAGGAAAAACAGTGGTTTTATAAATTTCTGGGATTACTTCTTTGAACCCATGTTCTAAAATCGGAAAAAAATGATCAAAATTAAAGATACCTGATGTAAACACCCCTAAAACAAGTGGAATGAAACTGATTAATACCAAATAAAATAACAATTCAGATGCTCGTCCAATCGTATTAAATCCTAACATCATTCCATACCAAATCACTAACGCTAACAATCCAAGAATTAAAAACATGCTAGCGCCTTCCATGACAGTAAATTGAATCATATTACCAGTACTAATCACAATTCGATATCCCATATAAAGAAAATATCCTGAGTAGACTAGCACAACTAGGCTTCCTAAAACCTTTCCAAATACATCTTGAAGAATTAGCGTTAAGGACTGATATCCATGTAAGTAACTAATTCGATGATAAATAACAAATAAAATACTACCCAAAACAGCCGCAATTAACATCACAATCCAAATATTTGGTCCAGATAATCGTCCAACATTACTTAGGGTTGCACTTGCGGTTAAGTATAGAATTAATAGGGTAAACATCTGATTTAAACTAATCCGTGATGTTTTCACACGACTAACCTCCCTTTATTTTTGTTGTAGATTTTGAATATCTCCAACGGATATAATATTAGCTTCTACTTCAACATCAAAGGTCAATGTCGGATAAATGTCTGACCAATACCCTTGCAACTCATGCCATTTTTTTGGATCTTTCATATAAATTTTTGATCCTACTCCAATAATATCACTCTTAAATTCAGTTTGAGTTTTCGTAATGACTTGAATTAAATTTTCCTTCATTGCTTGTGCGATATAGGTTTCAACCGTTGTCAGATTCTCAGGTTTACTTAAGTCAATTGGATATTGATTTTCCATAATATAACCTGATACTTCACATTTAACGGATACCTTATTTTCATCCATATTTGGCTTAATGTCCGTTTTAGTCCCTCGTGCTTCAAACGTAATATTATAGTCATCAACAACGGCATTCACGACATAACGTTCGGCATTATCCATCAAAACATTATAGAACTCTGCCTCATGACTATTTAAATAGCCAACAAACTTATCTTGCTTAAAAGCCGCTAAATAATTAACCTCAAATTGACTAGGGGAATTAACCTCTAAAATATTATCAACATTTTCCCCAGCACTTGGGTCATTACTTTTAATTTCAACACTATTTAAAACAAGCTCTACTCCTCTAGCATTTACCATATTAATCGCATCATATAAGTTATAACTGACTTGTCTTCCGGTACACACATGACACATGTTCGTTAAAGAATTTAACTGATTAATCGGAATCGTCTCGTTTGGAGCTAACGTTGATAAAACCGTTGCAGCCATGGTTTCTTTTGCGACGACTAAGGAAATATTAGGACGAATTTTAACATTGCGAAGAGCAGCATCTAATACATCATTAATGCCATCTTTGGCAATGTTTTCATCAATGACAATCACGCTTAGATGAGGCAAATATAGCACTTTAGAAGTCAAATTTGATAATCGACGATACGACTCAAATATCGTACTCCCCTCAGCTTGAATCGTTACGATTGGAAGTGTATTTTGATGATTACCGGCAATCGAAGTTGGATTAACAACTTGAGCTGTCATCAAATATCCCGTTGATGTTTTATCAATTCCAAGCCCTGCCACAAGTCCAATATTGCTCATTTCAATTTTATGGGCGCATCCGGTTAAACAAAAACACATCATAACTAAGATAAACAACCGTTTCATCTTATACCTCCTCTTCTCGTTTTGGATTTTCTAGATTGTGTTGGACACGATCTGGAGAGTTAAAAATTTTCGGTCTATATTTCATCCAAGAAAGCGGTAAACGAATAAATTGATCTTCTTGATCATGTAAATTAAAAGGCGCAATCGGTGCCATAAAAGGTTGATTAAAGGTCGTTAGACTACATAAATGCAGAATCAGAGCAAGGAATCCAAGGGTAATCCCATATAAACCAAATGCTGCACCGAGTAACATGAACACAAAGCTTAAAATTCGAACCGCATTATTTAAACGAATATTTGATAAAATAAAAGAAGAAATAGCCGTTAATGAACCAATAATAATCACCATCGAGGAAACAAGTCCTGCTTGAACTAACGTTTGTCCGATAATTAATGAACCCACAATGGTCATCGAATCCCCAATGGCTTTTGGTTTACGAACGGAAGCTTCCCGTAAAATTTCAAATAAGGTCATAATGATTAACGTTTCAACAATGGTAGGGAATGGATTGGCACTCCGTTGATCGATAATCGTCACCAGTAAAACGGTTGGAATCATTTCTTGATGATACGTTGAAATCGCGATATAAAGACCTGGAATCAAAATAACAATCATAAACGCTAAGTAACGAAGTAACCGTTCAAATGTTGCAATAACCGGACGATTATAGTAATCATCGGCTGTTTGAAACATCATTGGAAAATAAGAGGGGGCAATGATTTGAAATGGTGTATTATCGACCATAATGGCAATCGCACCATGTACAACAGCGGCCGTTACCTTATCAGGACGTTCGGTTTCAATCAAACGTGGAAAAACGGTCCAATGATGATCTTCAATTAATTGCATCAACTGGCTACTATCCGTGATACAGCTAATATCAATCGCTTCAATTCGTTGCTTTGCAATCTGAACGAATTCTTTATTTACTACCCCTTCAAGATAAACGACAAAGACATCTGTTTGAGAACTTCTTCCGACTTTATACGTGTCAAATCGAAGACGTGGGTCCTTAATATGACGGCGAATAAGCGCTGTATTCACGCGAATAGTCTCAACAAAAGAATCTTTTGGTCCGCGTGTGGCAATCTCTGTTTCAGGTGCTGTAATAGAGCGCATTTGCCACCCTTTACAGTCAAAAGCCATAAACTGAGCAACCCCATCTAAGATGACAATAATTTGTCCTGTCAATAATTTATCGTATAGATCAGTATAATCTTCGCCACAACTTGCCGACATCATACTGATACGTGATTGATAAATCGTTTTAAAGGTTTGTAACGGTCGATCTTTTTCTCCACTATCACCTACTAGAGATAAATCAATCATTAAAACACGAACAATAAAATCCTCGGCTTGATTACTATCAATTAACCCATCAATTCCAAGAACAATTCCTTTTAAGCCTGATACGCCTTTTAATTCAAATTCCCGAACAATTAAATCATTAGCATTTCCTAAATCCTGTTTAATTTTTTCTGTATTTTTATCTATCTGCTTAAATAAAGGAATCTTTTTTGGCTGATGCTCAGGGGCTTTTGTATTTTTCTTTCCTTTAAAAACGCGAAAGATATCCATAAAGTTCACCTACTTTTTACATTTAGTCTTATTATTTGAGAATGTGAACCAGTTATACAAAATTAACTTAATAATCACATTTACCTATTTTTGTAAAACTCCTTGAATTTCATTTCACGAGGAACTATAATAAAGACGAAAATCTTAGGAAGGGGGCCTATTATGAATGATAGAATTTCGATAAGGGGGCTCATCACGCAGTTTGACCATTTAAAATTAAAACTAGCTATGCAAGGCATTTTAGTTGGGATAGCTTCGGGATTCATGGTTGTTTTTTATCGAATGATCTTAGAAAAAGCTGAGCATATTAGACAGCTCATCACCTTAAATCAACCATTATGGATGATTGGAGGATGGTTTATTTTATTAGTTCTCGCTGCCCTTTTCGTGGGACGGCTCATGATTAAAGATCCCATGATTTGCGGGTCTGGAATTCCACAAGTGGAAGGGGTGCTTGCTAATAAACTGCATATGAATCCAGTGTCTGTATTAATTCGTAAATTTATCGGTGGAACCCTTTGTATAGGAGCCGGGTTATCTGTTGGAAGGGAGGGGCCTTCTATTCAACTCGGAGCTGCAACTGCACAGTGGATTAGCCGCCTATTTAAACGCCCAAATATCGAGGAAAAATACCTGATCACAAGTGGTGCTAGTGCAGGACTTGCTGCCGCTTTTAATGCCCCTCTTGCGGGTGTCATGTTTTCACTAGAAGAAGTTCACAAACATTTCTCACCACTCATTCTAGTGTCCGCCATGTCTGCATCACTAACCGCTGACTTTATTTCTAAACACTTTTTTGGATTAAAACCTGTCTTTCAGTTTAATCGACTTGAAACCATTCCACTGACATCTTATGGACTTATCGTTATTCTTGGAATCATAACCGGCTTATGTGGGGTCTTTTATAATAAAATAACGGAAAAAACATTAGATACTTACGACTCTATGACGTGGCTAAAAAAACAATATCGCCCTCTCATTCCCTTTTTAATGGCCGGCGTTTTACTGTTTGTGTTGCCTGAAGTTTTAGGAGGGGGGCACTCACTGGTTGAAAGTTTGACGGAAGGAAATTTTACAATTGCCTTTATTTTGATTTTGTTGATGAGTAAGTTTATTTTTTCAATGATTAGCTTTGGCTCTTCAGTACCAGGAGGCATCTTCTTCCCATTACTCGTGCTCGGAGCTTTAACTGGTGCGCTTTTTGGAAATGTCTTATCTGCTTATTTTAGAATCGATGAACAGTTTATTCAAAACTTTATCATTCTCGCGATGGCCGGTTATTTTACAGCGATTGTCAGAGCCCCTATGACTGGGATTATTTTAATTACTGAGATGACTGGCTCATTTTCACATTTACTGTCACTGTCTTTAATCTCACTCATTTCTTATACAGTAGCTGAATTATTTAGAAGTGAGCCTATTTATGAAACACTTCTGCATCGTATTTTAAAAGGCAGCCAAACAGATTCAAATGATGCCCTGTGTGAAACCAAAACCTTGCTCGAAGTCCCTATTTTCTTCGATTCTTTTATTGATGGCAAATGTGTGAAGGATTTGGCGTTGCCTGAAAATTGTTTGCTAGTCAGTGTGAAGCGAGGAAATGAGGAGATTATTCCAAGGGGAAATACGCTGCTTCATTCTGGCGATATTTTAATTGTCTTGGTAAGTGAATCGGTAGCAGGAACGATTAGAGATGACCTTCTCACCTACTGTGATTCCACTCATATTAAAACGGCGTGAAAAATTTTCACGCCGTTTTGATTAATTTTCATAAAATCATCCATAACAAACTCACGAACTAAAAAAAGGAGTGAGTTATGATGATACTTTACTTAAAAAACTATGAATTCAAAACAATTGCTCACAAGCTTGGGCTCATATACATCCTAAATATTATCGATTTAATGCTTGGGATGATTTTATTTAACGCTAACTTTAAGCCTGCTACGAACGGATTCAACGCCATTTTATTCGGAAATCCTTTCGGTATTATCTTTCTTAAAATCCTTCTACCTATTGCACTCCTTGGATACCTCCTCTATCGCATCCAACAAATCGATGATCGCCGCATTCTACGCCTCATCAATTTGACCATTAGTTTAATTCTAATCTTCTTCTTAATCACAAACCTCGTTCATCTAAGTAACTGGATTAATACGTCATTCATCTAAATGATGGCTTGAGTCGTCCTGATCTTTTACTAAATCGTAACAAGACGATAAAAAAAGTCGCTCAAACTTTGAGCGACTTTTTTAATTTGAACTACGTTTTCTTAACTTATTGAATCTTTCCTCTAAATGAACAGCATTTAACGTTAATAAAACGGTCAATACTAACATAAGCATACATAAACCTAAACCAATTAATAGGTACATCGTTCTCCCCCACTTTCCTACGACAAATTATACCAAAATCATTTTTATTTTTCAAAAATAATTGATGGCTAAATATCTGCTCAAAGTGTTTCAAAAAAAACTCGTAAGCTTTTGCTCACGAGTTCTATTGACTCATATAATTTTCTATTTCAAGCCACGACGCCGCGTTCCAATCTTTATTAGCAATCGCATCCTTATCAAAACTTAATAACATGACTTCTCCAACTGGATTTTCAATACTTGTAAAACGATTGTCAAGGTAGAGAATATCTAGCTGTTTAAGCTCACTGACATGCTCCATCTTTGAAATATCACGTAACAACTTTAACGTTTGTTTGTAAATTCGGCTTGTCATTTCATTTCTTGGATAATAATTCAACGCCATCTTAGGAATGACCTCAAACGTTAAACTCGCGATGCCATCTTCAAGCAAGACCGTTGTTTCGCACCCGACGACAAATCTTGAAATCCATTCTAATTCCGCAACCAAAGGATCAACTACCTCTTCAACTTCAACAGGCACAATCACTGGATTACTCACCAAAAGGTCCTCTTGAACCAGTTCAGTCACCATTGAACGATTCTGTTGAAATGGTGCACTAATCATCGTAATAACCCATATCCCTCCACGATAAATACCGTATCCTAACAGCCCAATCAATATGATAAAGACGATACAAGCTATCGTAAATCGTCGTGGATTAACAATTCTCATCCTAATACTCTCCTATATTTTATTTATTTTTACTAATTATAACAGATTTTCTACTATTTAAATACACTTTTAAATAATTGCAAACTCAACTTCACAGTCCCCAAACTGCCCGCTTCTAATCATCACATCCCCCATTCCCTTACCTGTCGTTTTCACATAAATCGCAGCTGCTCCTCCAACAATGGCTGGTGCATGACCAACCAATTCAATCGGACCTAGCGTTTCAACTCTTAAACTATCAAATGCATACGGCAACACATTCCCATTCTCACACCTCACCTGAACCACAATTCGATTTATCTCATACGTCTCATGAAGAGGCACCACCTCATAATCAGCCTTTGCCACCAACCTTGGATTTCTCACTGATCCCAAGCACTTCGTCTTCACCAACTGTCCACCTTTATATCCTTCTAGTCGATATACCGTGTGCGAATCTTTGAGATTTCCGACATACTTTCCATACATCCCCATCTCTTCTTCAACACTAATGCCATATCGAAGGATGGCAATCGCCATTCGTAACTTATAGCGAGGTGGTAAATTCATGCCATGCATCGAAGATGCCATCAACACCTTTTTAACATTATCAGCATCCCACTTCGTCATTCCTTCCTCTTCCTGAAGCATATCTCCAATCAAATCATCAATTAAAATAGGAGGATGCTTCAAATACTTAAACTCCCTGTGATTTGGATAAAATCCTTTAATTAACACATCATTCTTAAATAAATTTACATAATCACAATTTGTAAACACATAAATCGGACCGAGTATCCCACCAGCATGCTCCCCAATATTAAAGCTTGTTCCGACCTCCATAACGGGAATCTTTTCTTGCTGTGAAGCATAAACAAAAGCTGATAACTTTGGAATGCGATTAAAATCAAGCACCCCGTGATAACACATGCCATCGCCACTTCCAAACTCCATATGCGTTGGATAATCAAACAAACAGCATCCAATAGCTCCACTTATTCGTTTACTTCCCATCATCTTATTCATCACTTTAACATGACGCATCGCCTGCTCTAATCGCTGTTCCTCATTATCATAACGTTTCGTCGGATACATATGACCGGTATGGGCACTGACTAAATAAGGAATCTTCGAATCCTTTACCACCTTTTTCGTACTTAAGAGTGGCGCATTTGAAAAATCATCAAACGTGTAAACATCTTCAAATAATTGAGGATGCCCAAACTGACCTCCACCTCCCGTTTGACGAGTCGGATCCAGGTCATGAGCGAGTAGATTGGCCTTTGTATAAAGGGACTCGTCATCAGATGAATCATTAACTCCCACTCCCCAAAGCACAATGCTTGGATGATTTCGGTCCCTTAAAATCATATCCTGAACATTTTGAAGCATTAAATAGTGCCATGATTCACTCTCACCAACAGATTGCCAGCCTGGAACTTCCTCAAAAACTAATAATCCCAGTTCGTCACAACGATTTAAAAAATGTTTCGACTGCGGGTAATGAGACGTTCGTACCATATTCAACCCGAGTTCCTGCTTCAAAATTTCTGCATCACGCTCTTGTAATAATCTTGGCATCGCATCCCCAACACCGGGGTAACACTGATGGCGACTTAATCCAACCAATTTCACTAATTGATCATTTAAATAAAACCCATCACTTCTAAACTGTGCATCTCGAAATCCAAAACGAGTTGACGCCACATCGATGACTTCATCTCCTTTTTTCAATCGAACCTCAACCGTATATAAATAAGGATGCTCTAAATCCCAAAGTTTTGCCTGCTTCATCAACGTCGTTAAATGAACCACCTTCTGATTTAAAATAGGTACCTGTATCGCACGAACAACATTTTTTTCATGCGAGATCATGACATCAAGTTTATCAACTGACGTTGTCGATGATAACGTCACATCGACGTCGATAACCTTACTTGCTGATCCGCGTACAAAAATATTTTCAATGTAAACAGATGAGACTCGCTTCAAATAAACTTCCCGATACATCCCCGCATAAGTTAAATAATCAATCACGCCTCCAAACGGTGGAATATGCGCTTGCTCGGCACCATCGACCTCTACCTTAAGCTCGATATCACCTGAGGGAATTTCGACCTCAAATGGCGTATAGCCACCCTCATGATGAAAAATCAACTCATCATTCACAAAAACTTTGGCCGTTGTCGCCACCCCATCGAATGTTAGGAAAAAACGTTCCCCTTTAAATCTTGGCGCAAGGCTCAATGATTTACGATAAAGACTCTTGAATTGGTATGCCTTTGCGTCTAAGTAATTAGGCGGCATCATCGTATGAGTATGAGGAATTTTCACCAATTCCTCTTCATGTCCATCATATGAAAAATACCAATCATCTAGAAATTCGACTATTCTCATCAGCATATCCCTCAAACTTCATTTTAATATCTAGTCTTATTCTAACCGTTCGTCCGTATTTTAAATCAAATATAAATTAAAAAGACCAATCTTTACGACTGGTCCTTTTCTATATTCAATTAAGCGATGAAATTAATCATATCCTGGATTGATTTTGATCCGAATGTTACTTTTTCATCGTTGATGATCATACATGGTACTGACATGACTTTGTGTTTTGTTTTTAATTCTGGGAAGTTTGCGATGTCTAACATTTCTGTTTCAACGTTTGGATTTTCAATCGCAATACGTTGTGCTCCGACTACAACGTCTGGACATAAGTGGCATGATAATGACACGGCAACTTTAATGTTAACTTTTTTGTCGATTCCTTTGATTGCTTCTAAAACAGATGCATCTAATGCTTGTCCTGGTCCAGCTAAATTATAGATAGCTAATAAGAATGAGTTTAACTCATGTCCACCAGGTACTCCGTGGAATTTAACTCCTGAATATTCTCCATCTTTATTTAATAAGGCAACCACTGGATATTTATCGGCATTTACTTTTTCTTCTAGAGCTTGGTCTTCACCTTTAATTTTCACGACTGCTTCTAACTTATCACCTAAGTTTGCAATATCAATCACAAGGTCACGTAACTCGATTGATTTTTCGTTAGATGGATCCACGATTGTTACTAAAGTCACGTTATTTTCCATACGACTTAAAACGGTTCCGATTTGTTCACGTAAGGCATCATTTAATAAAGCTGAACGTCCTCCAACTGGAGCCGCTTTTGGCGCTTCAGGTTGTTTAACTTCTTGTTTAGGAGCCTCTTCTACAACTTCTTCTTCAACAATTCCTAAACGTTCTTTTTCATGAGCTACGTATTTTTCAGCTTCTAAAGAAGCGATGGCTCCATCAGATACAGCTGTTACAATTTGACGTAACATTTTTGGACGTAAGTCTCCGGCTGCATAAACTCCTTCTACACTTGTGTGCATATTTTCATCCGTGATGATATATCCTTGACGGTCCATATCAACTAAACCATTAAATACTTTTGTTTGTGGCACGTATCCTGCAAAGATGAAGATTCCAAAAGTTCCATCCTCTTCTGACGCTACATGCTCAAAAGTTTCTCCCGTTTGATTATTGATGAATTTTACTCGACGTAATAATTCGTCCCCAGTCGCTTCTACTACTTCAGTGTTGAATTTAACTTCAATTTTTGGATGAGCTAATACTTTATCAGCGATTGTTTTTGCACAAGTGAATTCAGGTTCACGGGCGATAACTGTTACTTTACGAGCGAAACGAGTTAAGAAAATCGCTTCTTCAGCTGCTGCAAATCCAGCACCAATCACGAATACTTCTAAACCTGTATAGAACTCACCATCACAAGTTGCACAGTATGCTACCCCACGTCCACGATATTCTGCTTCACCTGGGAATCCAAGTTGTCGTGGAGTTGCTCCAGTTGCGATGATCACTGAACGCGTTTGGAAATCACCATTTGTTGTTTTTAAAACCTTAACTTCACCTTCTAAGTTAGCTTCTAAAACTTCAGCTTGAGTAAATTTCACACCGAAATCTTCAGCTTGCTTATGCATTTCTTCCATTAACTTTGGTCCTGTTGTGTGACGTACCCCTGGGTAGTTCACGATTTCATTTGTTGTTTTCGCTTGTCCCCCAGCAGAACCTTGCTCTAACACTAACGTTTTCATTTTCGCACGTCCAGAATAAATTCCAGCAGACATCCCAGCTGCTCCAGCACCAATAATAATAACATCATAAATTGTTTTATTCATTTTTATTTCCTCCTTATAATTCTTCTCTTCTTATAGTTATTGTGATTAAACGTAGTGAAACCAAGAGGGAGTTTTATAGCTATTCTTGGCGAGATTTTTTGAGCTTTAGAATAGCTTAATCCTTTAGGGAATCCCGGAGATTTAAAATTTCTGTTGAACTCGTTCAACTTAGAAATTTTTCTCTGGGGATATTTCCTCCATTATCCACATTTACATTCTCTTATCTTAAATGATGAGTCGCACACCTCTTCATTTAAATGCTTCTTTATTTTTTCGTTATTATAAATAACGATCAAAGGGACTTAAATCAGTTCCTCTCATCACACATTTATAATGAATATTACAATATTATACAATTTTATTGAAATCATTTTCTATTAGTATATTTATAAGAATAAGGAGGAAATCTCCTTATTCTTATAAAATGTTACAAACCTCTTGATTTACCTAGCCTGATTATAGCTTTGTTTTATACATCACCTATCAGGACTTTGTATAAAGGCCTATCTACAAATCCAGCTTCGATTGGCAACACACTGGTAAAATTCAATAGCCACTTGTGTCTCTGACACTACGGGCTCTTATCATTTTCTGCGTGTGTTAAGCGCCAATCTCAGCTTTTTATAATCAATCTAGTTTCATCGAGCAACATCTCTATAAAGTTCTTCTCCCTCTCCTTGTTCACAATTCGAACAATCCGGTGAGAATTCACTTTTACGAGATGATAACCGCTCGACTCAACCTTTTTCTTATAGCTTACCTACTAAGTCTAAGCTTGGTGTTAATGTTTCTTGTCCTGGTTTCCATTTTGCAGGGCAAACTTGGTCTCCGTGAGCAGCTACGAATTGAGCAGCTTGTACTTTACGGAATAATTCGTCTGCATCACGTCCGATTCCATTGTCATGGATTTCGTAAGCTTTGATAACACCTTCTGGATTAACAACGAAGCTTCCGCGTAAAGCCATACCTTCTTCTTCGATCATAACTCCGAATGCACGAGTTAATTTTCCAGTTGGGTCAGCTAACATTGGATATTGAATTTTAGCGATTGTTTCAGATGCATCAGCCCATGCTTTGTGAACGAAATGAGTATCTGTTGAGACAGAGTAGATTTCGCATCCTGCTTCTTTAAATTCAGCATATTTATCTGCTAAATCTCCTAATTCAGTTGGGCAAACGAAAGTGAAATCTGCTGGATAGAATACATAAACAGCCCATTTTCCTTTAGCTGCTTCAGCAGTGAATTCTTTGAACTCCCCGTTTTGATAACCTTGTAATTTGTAATCCATAATTTGAGTACCGATTAATGACATTTTACATTCCTCCTCTAAAATAGAAACAGTAATCATTACTGATATTAGTATTATAGGCTTTGACTTCTTAAAAGTCAATATGATTTCAAAAAAATTTAAAGCTTTTTATTTGACCTAAATACCCTTGATTATTATGAACCCGTCAAAGTTGTCTATACTCAATTATCTGATAACAAAAAAATGAAAAGAATTTAGACTCATTCTAAACTCTTTTCATTTAAGTTTCTTATCTATTCTTTTTTTACTTTAAGCCAATTTAAAATTTCTTTATTGACATTCGTTAACTCTTCAATTGCTTTAGCCATTTGATAATTTTCTTTTTCAACTTGTACCATCCAATCTAAAATCTCTGCTAGCCCTAAAAAAAGAATAATGACTACCATCATTCCAAATCCAATGATACTTGCCATCATTAAATCTTCTTCATGAAGAATTTGACTGAGTATCAGAATCAATCCAAACAAAGATCCTCCAATAGCTAAAACTCGCAAACTATTAGCATATGAGCTTAACATAAAAAAAGAGTTTCTCGTTAATTTATCTGCTGGTACGACATATGCCGTCTTTTTTTCACCACATGCCTGACAAAAATTCGCTTTTTGTCTATTTAATTTTGCACACTTTTCACAGCTCCACTTCATTAAATATCCTCCAATCATACTAAATTTACCACCATTACAAAAAGATGTCTACTCTTATTCTCAATAATATTCATTTAGATATTTAATAAAATGAGGCAGAACTTTAAATAGAAAGTACTAACTTTCGTCAACTGGATTTAAACCCCTCCACTTTGTATGAAATAAACTATTTTCCTTATTAATTAATAAAAATCACCTTTCTTCAAAAAAATAGTAGTCTGAACAACTCTATTATAGAATGAAAGGTGATTTTACATTTCTCTCAAAAAAGCTATAGTCTTTAATGAAAAAGAGCATCTGACTCCATGACTATATCATCTCAGTCATTTAATACAGCTCATCTCTTAATGACACATCAATTAACGTCCTAAATCAATAACATTTTGAACTAGTGCTTTACAACGTCCGCAAGCTGTCCCAGCTCCCGTTTTTTCTCCAACTTCTTCAACCGTTGTGGCTCCACCTTCAACAGCTGCTACCACATCCGCTAACATCACTTGTTTACATCCGCAAACAGAATCTAAAATCGCTTGGATTTTTGGTAAACATCCACCACAAGCTGTTCCAGCTCCTGTCATTTCTTTAATCTCGTCAATCGTACGAGCTCCCTGAATCATTGCTTTACGAATTGTAATGTAATCCACTTGCTTACAGTGGCAAATCATTTTGTGTGCATGTCCTGCCATGATTTGATTCCTCCTAATAAAAAATAATCCTTTTTATCATAGCATATTTTGTTAGTTTGTCACATCATTTGCAAGATTATTCCCCTACTCCAAGTCTAACCAACGAATTAAATCTGAACGTTGTTTCATTGAATTCATTCCGAAGAAAAAGAATCTAACTTTTTCCCCTAACTTGTAATCCGAATGAAAAACACCAGCAAAAAAGTGGTGAATCCACGCCACAAGAGTTAAGTACCGACGTTTTTTTGCATAATCATATTTCTCACTCATCGAGTCAATCGGTGGAAAAATAAACTTCAAAAATCGCTTAAATAACTGGCGTTCTTCGCGATTATACGCCATTTCTTTAACAATTAAATTCCCTTTTTCACGGAGTCCATGGACCCCGCAATCTAAAATTTCGGTTTCTAAGGCATCTAAATACTTCAAATTCACATCTGCAATCTCTTCTAATTCCATTGGAATCTTAAAATCAAATAAATCTTCACAACAGCAAAGCATAATTCCTGTAAACGTCTCAATCTCACACTGACGAATATCTTTCTTAAATTGTGCCCAATCAATATAAGCTCCTTCTTGCTCAATCATCAACACAATATCTGTTAAAAAACGAACGCCGAATCCATGTGAAGCTGCATGAGAAGCCATATGAATCATTAAATGTAATAAAAAATCATTATAACCGAGCGTTAGTGATCTAACCCCTTCAACCTCAACCTCGCGAACTCGATTCCAAATACTTTTCTCATACTCAACACATCCTTTAAACGTTCTCTCATGACTAAGCATCCAGTGAACTTCAACCATCGGATAGCCAGATTTAATATAGACATCATGTTTTTCGCCTTCTTCTTGATACTTATAATAACCTAAAGACGTTAATAGACTTTCAACTTTTCTCAAATCTTCTTCATGGACTAAAACATCTACATCATTCATAGTTCTTAAATCTGGCGCTGGATATAAATAACGCAGTACCACGCCCTTTAACACAATGACCGGAATCTGTGCTTCATTAAATGAATTTAAAAGCTGGGCGACTTTTTTGATATGTTCCGATTGGTTCAAGCTGCCGAAAATGATATCTTTTTTCCACTTAACTAGCGTGCTTGACTCGATATCAAAAGATTCAATATTTCGTTTCAAGGCGGTATACACTAAGCCACTTACCTTATGTGCTTCTGCTTCTTCAATCAACTGATTCCAATCGTTCCCCCGAAGATTTACGCTTTCAACTGATTGTTTTTTTATTGCAGAAGATAAAAGATTAATAAATTGACGTTGAATTGAATTCATCATCCCCATCCTTTCACTTCTTGCTCTCATTATTTCATATTATAAAGAGCTTTCTTTAAAAAATTTAGCACCTTTTGTCTTTTTTTATAAAATGCGTAAAAGTTTTTTACAACTAAAAAAGAGGATTCACATCCTCTTCTACAATTCAGCTATACTCCCGTCCTCACCTACAAATAACAGCAATACAATGGGATCATCAGCTCCTTGTTCTTCAAGCTCCACTGATTTTAAGGCGACATAATAACCGATTAAATCATCGCCGTAATGTTCTGGCATCTCATCATACATATACACAATATCATCACTAGCTCCATAAACTTCAATGGCTAATTGAATGGCATCTGTTCCTGAAAAATCATGCGCGTGCGCATACTCTGAACTTGTATCCTCAGCACTCTCAATCAAAGTTTCAAGCTCCTCAATCTCAGGATAATCTTCTAAACTGAGTCCCTCAACTTCAATCAATTCTATCACATTAGCAAGCTCGAGCTCAGCACCACGTGTCTCCCCTAAACCGAGCAACATCGCAACATAATCAAGGCTTTCTGAAATAGTGGACTCAACACTTACTTCCTCGACCACATCCAAAGACTCTTGATAATCAAGCGTCAATCCCTCCGCACTTTCAAATCGCACAATATTCCCGCTACATCCGGCCAACAACAAAACAGTCAATACGCCTAACCTTTTCATCATATCCCCCTATTCATTCATCCGTCTTCGCAAATACTTAAGCTTGGTCATCTGCTCATCAAAAACCTTCATATCGCCAAGTCGCTTAATCACCTGATTAATCATCCCTTTTTCCTCACTAAACTCGCCACTCTCAACCGCCTCTTCGCAGGTAACAATCATCTCACCTAGCATCTGCTGCAGTTTCTCAATGGCAACCTCTTTAACGACCTCGGACTTCGTGTTCACCAAATTCAAATCCGTCCAAGCAAGAAGAGCGGCATCAAGCTCACCTTCCTCTAAGTACTCCATCATCTCGATTAAAGACTGCATCTGTGCATATAAAGAAGCATACTCGGGATCGTTACCTTCATTTTGCGCAAACGCAATATAAGAACGTGCCTCCTTAAAATCACCTTCCTCAAGCGCTTCAATCGCCCATCTCATCGATTGAACCGCCAAATTCTCAGAACAACCACCTAATAACAAACAACTCATCATCATGAAGACAAAGTATTTTTTCATCTCATCGCCTCACGTCATCTTTTATTCACTTGAGGATAACATGGATTAATTCAAAATTTTGGCGCATTCTCGAGAAAAATTTTTCTACTTCTGTCTCCTTTTATCAAACAAAAAGAAAACCGCCAAACGTTGACGGCAGATCACAAAAGCCTATTAAATCAATAAAAAAAACGGTGAAACAGACACATCTATTCAGCAAATGTGAAATTTCATCGTTTTTCCTCTACTTCTCATAAATCATAACCTCATATGATGTATCAACAATTTCTTTTTGATCATTAATATTTCTCCCAACTGCTAAAGAAGATAACTTAATCCAAAAAATATTTAACGTCACCTTCATTAAATCAAACATCCCAAATAATTTTAGCTGGATTCCCTACATTCAAAAAGGTATCCTCCACTAGTCGAGCAATCCCTTATTATAGCCTGATTCGCTATTAAATAAAATGAAACATTTCATTCAATAGCCTGTTATCTCTACTAGCCTGATACGACATGATAAAGCTTATCGTAAAACTAGTGACTACTCTTCCACATTATTGTCTGTCACCTCAATTAAATCTTCTTTATCTTCTACAACTTTTTGACTGAGTATTTTTATCTCTGATTCTGTACTCCTAATTTTCTCCTGAAGTGTCATAATCTGCTGTTGTGCTACTTCAAGCTCTGATTCCATTTTTAGATTCCTCTCGTGTTCTATCATTCCGATTATCAATAAACATCCCAGCATAATTCCTACAACCTTCAAACGAAACCTTTTTCTTAATTTAACATAAGAAGTCTGTTGTGCTTTGATTCTTTGTTGTAAACGTCCAAGCATCTCTTGAACACCTATTCTTTCCTGAGTTTCATAAACCTCAATCGGTTCTGTAATATCCGTAAAAGTCTTCAATAAATTAAATAGGCGATCAATTTCTTCAAGGGATAAAATTGATTTTCGACTCTTCATCGTCCGATTTAACATAGTTGCTAAATCATAAATCATCACTACATCTTCTTCATGCTCAATCCCATGAGAGTTCAATCTTAGTTCACACTCCTGATTACTAAAGACAACGACAGATTTCATTGGCTGATTCATGCCCAATTTTCTAAGCGCTCGAATATGATATTCATTCTGAAACATAGGATTTAAAAACGTATTATTCTTCACAGTACGAAAGTACTGCGTCCACCGTTTTCCATCTAGATCCCCATAAATAATTCCTTTATAGTTTTTCACCTCAAATACATATATCCCCGTTTCATGAATCATCAATAAATCAATTTCTGTCTTTTTCCCGTCAATTGGGACATTCAAATTCATTAAAACTTTAAACTTTCCTTCAACATATTGTAAGATTTCTGAAAGCACCTCAAATTCTCCAATATAGCCCTTCGCTCGCTCATTTCTTAATTCTTTTTGTCTCTCAACATCTACCCCTGTTAAATTCTTGTATGCTTGCTTCATCTCTCTTTCATCCTCCTACCCTACGAATTATAACAAATTTTTCCTAATATTTTATAAATTCATTATGATATACGCTTAATTTATCTAAATTCTTTTCTAAATATGAAAAAAAACTAGCTACGAAGCTAGTTTTACTTAATAATCTTTCTCTTTTGCGCCTTAAATTCTTCCTCTGTTAAGACGCCACTACTTCTTAACCTTCCCAAACGTTCGAGTTGTTCAAGCTTCTTCTCATTTAAATCTGTGGCTATCTTTGCACTCCTTTTACTATCAGGAATAACTTTTACCATACTACCCGAGATAATCAATTCATTACCCGATGAATCATACGCTATATTAATAATCTTATTATATCCATACCATTTGGCATAAAATCTTAGATGTGCTATTTGTACCCATTTATTTTTGGGAGATGTGACCACTCTAAAATGATACGGTTCTTTCGTTGAATCTATTTTGAAATTTTTGTGGTACGTATTTGGAAATGTCTCAATTTCATTATAATCTAACTGAACCTGATTTGCCTTTTTCAATAATTGCGCCCGTACTCTCTCATAACAAGTTTGACACAAACAAGGATTATCTTTTGGAACGCCATAACTTTTAATCAATGAATCCAAATCAAAATGATTCGTTAAATAAGGAGGCTCGGATAACTCGTTAATTAGACTTTTACGATACCCAATATCCCCTTTTAGAAAAGATTTTCGTTTCGCTTCTTTATTACATCTTCCACATCTCGCATTGGCTTCTAAACTAATCTTATTTAATCCATACGCCACCAATGGCAACCACTCATCCATCCTCTTAAGTCCTCCTTATTCGTTTACCTCACTTATTAAAACACTTAATAAAGTTTATGCCTAATGAATTAAAATAGAATAAAAACTAGCTACGAGGCTAGTTTTACTTAATAATTTTTTTCTTTTGCACCTCAAACTCTTCTTTAGTTAACACACCACTCTTTAATAAGTGCCCGAGTTTTTCAAGTCCCATCAATTGTTTGATCCATTTGTCAACATCGTGGCCTGCCTTCTTTTCCTTCACCAAGTGCACCAAACTTCCGGACAACTTAATACCGTCCTCAACCGGTGTCTGTCGCAAATTAATCACTGCATTATACCCATTCCAGCAGCCATAAAACTTCACGTGGCTCAGCTTTAACTCTTTCTCATCCTTTGTTGTCAACACCTCAAACGTATGAATGGGTTGCTCGGACTTTAGCACATACTCGCCCTTAAACGAATTATCAAACACCTTCACATTATGATAACGAACCTGCACATCCTCAGCCATCCTAAATAATTCTTCGTGCCATTTCTCATAACAATTTTCACACAGCCAATCGAACTCAAACATTGACTCAAAATCAAAGCAATCGAACAAATAAGGGGAGTCCTTCAAATCGTTAAGCAACTGCTCTTTGTAATGAACACCATCCTTATAAAACTGCTTTTTCTTGTATTTTTCTCCACACTCATGACATACCTTATGAAACCCCATCGCCATCACCCTCTTATTTAAAAGTATGTCAGTCTAATCCAAAAGATGTCTCCATTTATTAACCCCGACAAAGATTAACAAAAACATTCATTTATGATATAATAGGGTGTCAATAAAACGGGATTATTGGGATAGGAGAGTTAGTTTATGCGCAAACCAGTACGTAAAGCCGTGATTCCAGCTGCAGGATTTGGAACTCGTTTCTTACCTGCAACAAAATCACAACCAAAAGAGATGTTACCAATCGTTGATAAGCCAACGATTCAGTACATTATTGAAGAAGCGATTGCTTCAGGAATTGAAGAAATTTTAATTGTCACAAGTTCAACTAAACGTTCAATTGAAGATCACTTTGATAAATCATATGAACTTGAAGATACATTAGCTAAAAAAGGAAAACAAGACATGTTAGAAATGGTTCAAAACATTTCAAATATGGCCCAAATTCATTACATTCGTCAAAAAGAAGCGAAAGGTTTAGGGCATGCGATTTTATGTGCTAAAACGTTTATCGGTGATGAACCCTTTGCTGTCCTTTTAGGAGACGATATCGTCGTAAACGAAGAAAATCCAGCAACAGGGCAATTAATTCGTGCCTACGAAAAAAATGGATGCTCAATCATGGGAGTTCAATCCGTTGCGGATGAGGACGTCTCAAAATACGGAATCATGAAACCATCTACTTCATCTAAACCAGATGGACGCTTAGTGAAATTAAGTGGAATGGTTGAAAAACCAAAACAAGAAGAGGCGCCATCTAACTTAGCCGTGATGGGACGCTACGTCTTAACACCTGAAATCTTCGAAATGTTAGAAACGCAAGAACCAGGAGCAGGTGGAGAAATCCAATTAACAGACGCGATTGACCGTTTAATGGACCGTCAAGCGGTTTACGCTTACGACTTCGAAGGAAATCGTTACGATGTCGGAGACAAATTCGGCTTCATTAAAGCAACGATCGACTTTGCTTTAAGCCGCGAAGACTTAAAACACCAAGTAGAAAATTACTTGAAAGAGTTAATGGCATAATTTCTGTTATACTAAACTACTTATTTAAATAAAATAATGCCCGAACACCTGTATCATATAATAATTATGTAAATGATATGATTTTAAAGAATCCGTAACAACCAATATCATTTATATAAAGCCTTCTTTAATTAAAAAAGTCATTCTTCAAATCATTTACCCTATTGTGTAGACAATGTAAAAAAGTCTACGCTATAGGGTATTTTTGTTATAATTATATTTATTTAGTTTTTCGGAGGAGTTAGCGTGAACAAAAAGTTATTTACATCAGAAGAAATTGAATAAAATTAAGGCTGAACTTTTAATGTTAAAAGCGGGGAATGAACTATTAAAAAAGTTGAGACATGTTAGGAAAATACTCGAGTAATTAGTGCAGCACAGAAATTCGAATTAATCCATGAATTAATTAGGAAAGAATCATTCAAATATTTAATCTCTTATCTATGCGATTGTTGTGAGGTCTCACAATCGGAATACTATCGCTATTTTTCAATGGCGGCTAAATTAGCTTGTGTAACCCGAAAAGCACATGACGAGGAGCAATAGTAACAGTGACTTCATTATCCTTTACCACATAGGAAATATAATCACTTAAGCTTCCCCAAACCTCAATACCATCAAAATCTAATTCTTTTAAATGGACTGTTCCTGCCTGCGAACCAGTATATACTGGATTATTATAGATATTATATTCTAAGTATCTGTCTTTAATGATTTGAGCTAAAACTAATACATCTTGGATTTGATTATTTGCTACATTTAAACTTCATAAAGATGGTAATTTAATCAATAAGCTAATAGGGGTAATATTATTTGAAGAGATATCCAAATAACTTAAATATGTTAATATTTCTAATATAGAAATATCTTCAATCTGATTATTTGAAAGATTTAAATCGTAAACATTTTCTAATGATTGTAACGGCGAAAGCATTGAATTTTGATTTTTTGATAAATCTAAGATTGCTAATAACCTTAATGGACTTAATGCATCGATATTTTTAATCTGATTATTAGCTATCCTTAATTCAGTTAAATTCCTAAAAGATTCTAATCCTCTTAAATCCGTAATTCCTTTATTTTACAAATCTAACACCTTCACTTGATTAGCTTCAAACTCCGTAATCATTCCATCCTTATCTAAATCAACATCTTGTTCAATCAATGCTAACTTTAAATTTTCATCGTTAAAAGAAATCGTACTCTTTAGGTGAGCAACATTGTAAGGATTTTCATGACCGTATTGATCATAAATCATCAATTGATTATATTGAGAATGATTTGGTAACACAAGCTTTTGATTCTGTAAGATATAAGTTTGTTCATTTACAATGATTTCTTTTACATCTAAATTCTCTTTAAAAGTTAATGTTAACTCTTTATCATTAATTGAATATGAAACATAATCATCAACAACAATCCAAACTTCAATATCTTCAAACATATCTAGGCCAGAAGGAATCGTCAAATTTTCTAGTTTTACTGCATTTGGATGATCTTCATTATAAAAACAATTTTTCCAGCATTCAAATAAATCTTATACTGAGTATCTTGAAGTAGCTTAGCAATTAGCGAAATATCTCTAACAGATTGAACCCCAGACAACATTAAATATTTTAAATTTGTTAAATTACGTAAAGGTGTAACATCTGATGCTGATGCCATATAAATCTCTAATCTTTCAAGATTGGTTAGATTTTGAAGTGGAGTAAAATCTTCAATAATATTGTAAACTGTACTAAATTTCTTTAATGATGTTAAGTTTTTAATCGGACTTAAATCAATAACCAAATTAGACGTTATATCTAAAGATTCTAAGTTTACAAAATGCTCCAGTCCCGATAAACTAGAAAATCGAATACCTTCACCATCATAATCATATAAATTTCCTAAGTTTAAATTTGTTACTACTAATGCTTCTGCATAACTGATTTCTCCATCGCCATTTTAATCAATTTTTTGACTTGATAGTGACATTATTTTCTTTCTTTAAGTTTTAATCTGCAAACACAATGTTTTCAATAACCACTTGTGATTCCTCGATGACTTTTTCTGTTTCTTCTACTACTTCCTCATCATCACCCTCTGTAACCACTATCTCTAATAGATTTTCTTCGGTACTTACGTCCAATAATTCAGCTCCTTCCTCAACTACGATATGAGCTGTAGGTAATACTGATCCTAATGGACTTAATGTCTGATATAACATTGCCCCTGCCATTAATATGTTTAATCTTTTCATCCTCTTTGTCCCTTAATTGTAATAATATTACAATTATCCAAAAAAATCTCTTTGACAAAGAACCTAAAAAAGACTAGTCACTAAAGCAACTAGTCTAATATGTATGCATATTCAATTATTTACGTCTTAACTTTCTTGAGTTAGTAGTAACCCAATTAAATCCTCCAACTGTAATAACTCCAATTCCAATGAACAGATATGCCAATTTTTCTATTCCTGTAATAGGTTTACTAGTTCCCGGTGTATCGGTTGCTGTACTAGGTATCGTTACTGTTCCACTATTGTTTGAATCAATTGGTTTGTCTGTATCAATTGGTTTGTCTGTATCAGTTGGCTTATCTGTATCAATTGGTTTGTCTGTATCAGTTGGCTTATCTGTATCAGCTGGTTTGTCTGTATCAGTTGGCTTATCTGTATCAGTTGGTTTGTCTGTATCAGCTGGTTTGTCTGTATCAGCTGGTTTGTCTGTATCAGTTGGTTTGTCCGTATCAGCTGGTTTGTCTGTATCAGTTGGTTTGTCTGTATCAATTGGTTTGTCTGTATCAGCTGGTTTGTCTGTATCAGTTGGTTTGTCTGTATCAGTTGGTTTGTCTGTATCAGTTGGTTTGTCTGTCACAATAAGATTTCCTTGCTCATCTAATTTATAATCATATTTTGCTGATACGATTAAATCATTTAACTCAATTTCTTTAATAGTGTCATCAAGTTTAATTGTTTTAAAGTTTAAATCAGATGATTGATCAACTTCTATTTTTCCCTCACTTTTAAATCTGATGTCACCTTCACCCGAATTATCAAAATTAACCACAGAACCATTTTTAATATTAACCTGTGCTCCATCAACGGTTAATGCACGTCCTGTAGAATTTGTAATCGTAAGTTTAGAATTATCTAATGTAAGATTTAATCCTCCAGCCGTACTATTAATTCCATTATCCTGTCCATTCATTGTTACTGTAGAATTTTTGATATTAATCCTTCCATCTAAAAAACCACGTACAGTATTTTCGAAGTTTAAAGTAGAGTCAATAATATTAATCTTTCCAGATATTTTATTACTAGTTTTAATCACTCCTCCAGCTGAACTTCCATCATTACTTACATTTAAGATAGAATGATTTTCAATATTTAATGTACTATCATTATATACATAAACTAAAGCATATGGTGAAATATAGTCATTAGCTTGTAATTCAACTGCATTTAAAGTTAAGCTAGCACTACTTCCATAATGACCTACTCCTAAGATACAATCTGCATTACCTACAATTCCATCTAAATTAATTTTCCCATTTTTAAATTTAACATTGGCATTATTCGTAAAAAGATTAGTATCCTTTGTGAACTTTAAAGTGTATCCATTTAAATCAATTGTATAATTCTGTCTATCAATTTCCAGTGCGTCAGTAAGGATAACATTCCCGTCCAGGATAATTAGACCATTTTCATCACTTTTCCCTAAAAATTGTGTACTAGTCATTTCTCCTGCTACTGGTTTAGGTGTAATGACAATATTTCCATCCTCATCTAACTCATAGTCATATTTTTCTGAAACAATTAAGTTTCCTAGATTTGTTACGTTAACAGATTCATCAAGTTTAATTGTTTTAAAGTTTAAATCAGATGAGTGATCAACTTCTATTTTTCCCTCACTTTTAAATAGGATATCCCCCACAAGTGAATTGCTTAAATTAAGTACAGAATTATTTTTAACATTAACAGTCGTCTCATTAATTGTTAATGCACGACCGATACTTCCGGTAATAGTAAGTTCAGAATTGTCTACTGTTAGTTCTAATCCTCCAATACTACTATTAATCCCGTTACTTAATCCCTTCATATTAACTGTAGAGCCTTTTAGAATTATAGTTCCATCCACAAATCCTCGTGCAGCATTCTCGAAGTTTAAAGTAGAGTTAGTTACATTTATTTTTCCACTTTTTCCATTACTAGCTTTGATAACTCCTCCAGATAAACTTTTTTCATTTTTTACATTTAAAATAGAATCATTTTCAATATTTAATGTACTGTCATTATATACATATATTAAAGCATATGGTGATGTATAGTTTTTAGCTTGTAATTCAACTGCATCTAAAGTTAAGTTTGCATTACTTCCATAATGACCTACCCCTAAAATACAATCTGCATTACCTTTAATATCATCTAAATTAATTGTTCCATTTTCAAATGTAATATTAGCATTATTTGTAAAAATGTTAGTATCCTTTGTGAATTTCAAAGTATACCCATTTAAGTCAATTGTATAATTCTTTCCATCAATTTTTAATGCATCAGCCAAAGTAACATTTCCATCTAAGATAATTCTACCATTTTCATTACTTTTTTCTAAGAATTGTATACTAGTCATTTCTCCTGCTACTAATTTAGGTGTAAGGATAACACTCCCATCTTTTCCTAACTCGTAGTCATATTTTTCCGATACAATTAACTTTCCTAATTCTGTCTCGTCAATAGCTTCATCAAGTTTAACTGTTTTAAAGTTTAAATCAGATGATTGATCAACTTCTATTTTTCCCTCACTTTTAAACCTGATGTCACCTTCATCCGAATTATCAAAATTAACTACAGAACCATTTTTAATATTAACCTGTGCTCCATCAACGGTTAATGCACGTCCTGTAGAATTTGTAATCGTAAGTTTAGAATTATCTAATGTAAGATTTAATCCTCCAGCCGTACTATTAATTCCATTATCCTGTCCATCCATTGTTACTGTAGAATTTTTGATATTAATCCTTCCATCTAAAAAACCACGTACAGTATTTTCGAAGTTTAAAGTAGAGTCAATAATATTAATCTTTCCAGATATTTTATTACTAGTTTTAATCACTCCTCCAGCTGAACTTCCATCATTACTTACATTTAAAATAGAATGATTTTCAATATCTAATGTACTGTCATTATATACATATATTAAAGCATATGGTGAAATATAGTTATTAGCTTGTAATTCAACTGCATTTAAAGTTAAGCTAGCACTACTTCCATAATGACCTACTCCTAAGATACAATCTGCATTACCTACAATTCCATCTAAATCGATTTTTCCATTTTTAAATGTAACATCAGCATTATTGGTAAAAAGATTAGTATCTTTTGTGAACTTTAAAGTATATCCATTTAAATCCATCGTATATTTTTTTTCATAAATTTCCATGCTATCAGTGATGGTAACATTCCCGTCTAAAATAATTAGACCATTTCCATCACTTTTCCCCAAAAATTGTGTACTAGTCATTTCTCCTTCTATCATATCAGTAGCGAATGCCAACTGGGTAGACATCATGAATAGCACAAATATCAACAAAAACGCTTTCGAAAAGTTTTTTTTCATTTTTCACTTTCTCCTTTCATACTCACTAATTTTTATTAATTAGACATGTTTCCCCAATACAAAAAAATCATCCTTTTTATATAAATTTTATACACATCTAACATTAAAAATATTACAACAAAAAACACCATATATCAACATAGTTTATACAACAAAACCCAAATTTCGAAATATTTACGTTTTTTTTTGTTATATTGGCGCACTTTTTAAAATTTTTTATATTTTTTCTGATATAATATTTTTTAATATTTTTTATAAGACGAATTGTCAATACAAATGTGACAGTTGCTCAATTAACCTCATCTTCAGTTATCCATGCTAAGTCTGTCTTCTTCAGGAAAAATTTCGAAGAAGACCATTGGTGTTTTTATTACTTACTTTTTGCCAAGATGAATAGGCCTCTGCAAAATAAACAAGTACCTTTAATTCAGCTTCAACTGCGAATAGTAGGCAAACCCTTTTCCTCGATCAATCGTATATGTTTTAAATGTATTGAGTAGATAGCGTATATACATTTTCGATACATTTCTAAAGCCGAGCGATTTTCTACCTTAAGCGCCACATAAAAGCGTGTTTGACGTTCAACAAAGGCTGCTAAACAACCTTTACCAAAACTTGAAACAATCGTATCAAATTCTCAATACCCAAATGTTTCACGTTTTTTTTACTTCTTTTGAACGTTGGTGAATAGATGTTCCAATGTTAAAACGGCCTCGTATTTCTCGAGGTTTTCGGCGCTTTCCTTTTTGCCTTAAACAACTTAAATCTCCCAATAAAATCGGTCCGTCATACATCAAACGATAAATAGTTTTAAATGAAATAACGTCTTTTAAAACCATATTAGAAATTTGTTCGGGCGACCAAGTTAGCTTTAAATAGTGTTGGATGGTTTGAATAACTTCTTCAGATTTCTCTAGACAATAACAAACTAAACGACGCTATCCAGCCAGTCCATCTGCTAACTCAGCCTGATACGTCTGTTGACTATCTCGTTTGAGTTCACGGGCAATCGTTGAGTAATGGCGATTTAATTTCCCTCGTTTAATAACCCCTTTTTGAAAGAATTTCTATACGTGTACATTCAAATGTGTTAAGATGTTGATAGCTCATAAATAGATCTCCTTGTTAAGAATTTGGTGTGGTAACTTCATTCTATAACAGGGGCTCTATCTATGAGATTTTTTTATGTGTCGTACTGGATTGTCAACACTAAACTAAACAACTTTTTTAAGGGTATTTTGACGATATTCAACTGGGGATAAATATCCCAGTGAAGAGTGGATCCTATGATTGTTATACCAGTTAACGTAGTCGGCAAATTCATAACCTAGTTGTTCTTGGGTTTCAAATATCTGATGGTTTACAAATTCTGTTTTGATTACTTTATAGGTCGCTTCTGCAACAGCGTTGTCATAGGGACATCCCTTCATACTTAAAGAGCGTTCAATTTCAAATACCTCTAAAATCTCATCAATGATTTTATTCTTAAATTCGTTACCTCGATCCGTGTGGAAAATCTTGATTTGACTTAGGTTAGTTTGGACTGTACTGAACGCCTTCTTAACTAATTCTGCATCCTTATTAGGCCCAGAGCTATAACCGATAATTTCACGATTAAACAGGTCTACAAGCACACAAAGATAGTGCCAGCGATTTTTTACACGAACGTACGTTAAATCACTGACAACAACGTTTAAATGTGGTTGTTCATCAAAGTTACGATCCACGATATTTTCAGTGTTATCTTCGTTACATTTAGCTGTATGCGGCTTAAATTGAGCAACGGTATAATTCGATACAAGGCCTTCTTGTTTCATGATACGACTAATACGACGACGTGAAACTTGTTGTCCCATCTTTTTTAACTCTTGCTTAATTTTTCGAGTCCCGTAATTATTTCGGCTTCGACGAAAAATCTCAATGATATCAGTAACCAGTTGAGTTTCATCTTTCTTCGGTTTAGACTCATAATAATAAGTGCTACGAGGCACATTAAGGACTTTGCACATCTCTGAAACTGAATATTTGTGTGTATTGTTTTTAATCACATTTATCTTCGTCCTAAGATCAGCGCGGCTTGCTTTAAAATATCATTTTCCATTTCCAATTGCTTAACTTTTTTACGAAGTTGGATTAACTCCTGTTCTTCTTCTGAGCGGTTATCTTTCTCCTTAAAAGAACCTGTAGAAGTTGACTGTTTAATCCATTTATCGAGTAAAGACGATGAGATATCATATTCACGAACAATATCACATTTACGTTTCCCATTTAAATAAAGCTGGACTAATTGGTTTTTAAATTCATCTGTATACGTACGGCGTGGTCTACGAGTTTTAGTTTGGGTCATGTTAAAGCTCCTTTAGATTGATATTATTTATAATTCTACATGACCTTAAAAAAACTGTCTAATTAATTGTAACCTATCCAAGTTTTATGGACACATTTAAGTTAAGTCGTTAAAATAGACTTAATCATTAAAGGATGTGTCGATATGAAAAAATATAATACTGAATTTAAATCAATGATTGTTGAACTGTATAAGACTGGACGATCAGTGAAAGATTTAAGTCGTGAATATGGTGTGTCAGAAGTGACAATTTACAAATGGATTAAACAGATTTCTCCAATTGCCTCAGTTGAGGATACAGAGATTACTCTGGAAGACATTAAACGTATGAAGCAAGAAATGTTACGTTTACAAGAGGAGAATGAGATTTTAAAAAAGGCTATGACCATATTCGCGAGAAAGTAAGTCAATCTGAATTATGTCAGTTTATCGATCAGCATCGTTCAGAACATGATGTTAAGCAACTTTGTGAGGTTTTAAATGTTCCAAGAAGTACTTTTTATCAATCTAAGCATCAAAGCGAGTCTAAGTGGAAACTTAAAAATCAACAACTGCTTGAACGTATTAAGAAAATTTATTTTGAGAGCAAGCGTCGATACGGTGCCATTAAGGTACATCGTCAATTGCTTAAAGAAGGATTGTATGCCAGCTTGAAACGTATCCAACGCTTAATGAAATTAGCTGGATTAGCCTCTATTATTCAAAAGAAATACACCCCTTATAAACAATCTAAAGAACTTGTTCTAGAACGTGATAACATTCTAGAACAGGACTTTTCAACGACCTCAATTAACCAAAAATGGGTATCAGATATTACTTATATTCACGTTCAAGAAGAAGGTTGGTGCTATTTAGCATCAGTGATGGATTTACATTCAAAAAAAATTATTGGTTATCACTTTTCTAAACAAATGACAACGGATATTATTGTTCAAGCTTTAAAAAATGCTTATATTTCTCAAAGACCTAAAGATGAGGTTATTCTTCATACTGATCTAGGCTCACAGTATACAAGCAAGGACTTTAAAGACTTAATTTCGGATCTGAATATCGTTCAGTCCTTTAGTCGTAAAGGGTGTCCTTACGATAATGCCTGCATTGAATCTTTTCATGCGACACTAAAGAAAGAAGAAGTGTATCAAACAGTCTATGTTACCTTTAAACAAGCTAGAATGGCTTTATTTCAATACATAGAAGGCTGGTATAATCGCAAACGAATTCATGGAGCGATTGACTATTTGACTCCTGAAGAATGTGAGCAACTTGCACGACAGACTGCTTAAAAACTTAACTTTTTTGTGTCCAAAATATTGACCTAGATCCACAAAATAAGCTTGTACTAACCTACTTATTTTGGTTTTTATGATTACAATATTATCATTATAAAATATTAGTTGCACACCTAAGTTGATTTCATATAATAAGCTAATCTAAATATCGAGATAATTGAACAATAAATTAACAATTTTTAATGCGGAAGCAAAATATTATTTATATAAGCCTTTTTTTAAGAATTTTAAATATAAAAGGGAGCTATCCTGTTTATAGATTAGATTCTTAGAATTTCTACTTACATAAGAAACAAGCACATTTATAATATATGAACATACTAAACTTATAATTATTAACATTCCTACTATCAATATAGACAGTCTTGGTAAGTATATGAATTTTTGAAAATATAAGTTGCAAAAAAAGCCGTGAATTAACCATAAATTATTAGAATGATTTCCCATTATTTTTAATAACTTATTGATTTTAAACAAATCAATAATATTTAAACTAAAATATAAAAATAAAGGTGCTAGCACTGCATCTATCGTGACAATATTACTTAAAGCTAATTTATAAAAAATACTGTGAATCAGGTAATTTCTTAAAAACACTACTAATATTACTCCTACTATACAAACAAAAATTTTTTTTGTTACTTTCAGCGTGAATTTTTGATTTATTTTATCAAAAATTCTATATTTAGCACATAAAATTCCTACACTAAAATTTATTTGATAGGCTAATGTTAGTAATATGAAATTGTAAATATTCAAATTACTAATTAAAACAAATTGAGGTAGTATGTTATCCATTAAAAAAGTACAGTAGTATAAACAATGAATACCTAAAATCAATATAATATTCATAAAAAAATTACTTTTATTAATTATATTATTCAATAATAGAAATAATAAAGTCAATCCTATATAGGGAGCTATAAACCACCAATTAGGATTATAAGAATACTTTAAAAAAAAGAAGTTTTCTATAAACTCTTTCAAATTAAAATTGTCAATAAATCCATAAAAAAATCCAACGGATATAAAAATTAAAAAAATTATCCATACTCTCGTGATAAATTTACTTAACCGAATTACAATATCCTTAATCGTTATTATTTTTCTTATACTCTGAACATACATTCCATAACCACTTAAAAACAAAAAACCACCAACGCATATTTTTCCAAAATTACCAATATAAAATTCGATTGGAATATTATTTATTTCAAAGATAGACATATATGTTACGTCTTTTAACCACTCAGGAAATGCAAAGAGATGATGAATCAACATTAAAATAATTAATATTCCTTTTGCACTTCTTACCCTATCTTTTGAAAAAAACTCATTTTTCTCTAACATATCGATCTCTTTTCTTCATATTTGAAATTAATTTTATTAACTATTTGATTTTTTAATATTTTCAATAAATACTTTACTTCTTTCGTTCTCAAAAATAGAATTAAAAAAATAATATTAGGAACACTGATACAAATTAATCCCCTAATAACTAATGATACAAATGTATATCCTATAATATTTGAACAAATTATTGTTGTTATAGTAAGATTGAATACAAGAATGATTAGATACTTGAAATAATCTACAAAATAAATTTTTAAAGATTTTTGAAATAATTCTTTATAAACAACTTTTGGCTGTGTCCAAAAAACAGTAAGAATAGTGCTTAGTGTGGTTCCTAAAAAAACTCCAATAAAATCAAATCTTTTAATTAGAATAATAGATCCTATTAGATTTATAACTCCCTCAAAAATAGACACATATTTATCTTGGACAAATAATCCAGCTTTATTTTTAAACGTTGAGATAGGCCCCCTCATTCCTGCTATATAAAAATTAAGCAAAATGACAATGAGAACACTTTTATCCAATAAATATTTTTCACCAATCCACCAACTAATAAAAGGTTCAAGTAAATTGAATAAAAAAATAGTAGCAAATCCATATATCCAAAAACTTATTAAATAGGATGTTTTAAAAATAGAATATGTTTTCTCTTTACTTTCAGTTGCAATTAAATTTCCTACACTTGCCGATATGCCCGATGTAATAGGCGTTAATAAGGCAGATAATTGACTAATAATCATTGTGTAATTAGAATATAGCCCTACTGCTTTAACACTTACTAACGCAGATATTAATAAATTATCTGTACTAGTCACCAGATACCCACCTATATTATGAAAAAACATCGCTTTAACATTTTGATTAATATTAGCAGTTGTCTCTTTATCCAAAGGAACAACGTTTCGTTTATTTAAATAAGGATATCTTCGCCTTACAATAAAAGTATTAATCAGATTTTGCATAATAAAAATAAGGATTTCTACAATTAAGAATAAAATATAGCTCTCTGTTTTAACTAAAACTATAATTTTAGCAATGGTTGTTAGGATTTGAAATACCATATTACTTCTAGCAATAACATATCCACGTTGATCAGCATTTATTAATGCCCACTTATACGCATTTAAATAAGAGATAATATTTTTCATCACAAAAATAAAGTATACTAATCCTAGTCCAGGAATAGGTTGCTCTAATTTCATAAAATAATTTAAGAATGGATATAAACCTAAACTTACTAAAGACATAATAACAGCTAGTATAAAATAAGCCTTTTTATACATAAAAACTAACGTGTTTATTTTTGAATAATCATTTTCTGCCAAAGGTTTATATAAATTATAGACAATACTAATCCCAATTCCACTTTCAATAAGTACCATCATTGAAAGAACATTAGTCATAACACCATTTATCCCTAAGTATTCAGATCCTAAACTATTAATAAAAACCTTTCTAGAGATAAATCCCAGTAAAACAATAATTAGTTGTGATACCAAGCCTACAAATATATTTTTCATAGCAAATTTTGTACGCATTTTCAAATTCTCCCCTTATCCTAATCCTTCCATAACGTCTTGTATCTTGACTACAATATTGTTTACTTCAGAATCGATTAAATAACCATTTTCTCCGTCAGTTATCTGCTCTAATGCCCCTGCAAACTTTGTTGCAATCACTGTCTTATCTAAACACAAAGCTTCCGCTAATGTTAAACAATAACCATCATGTCTTGATGGTTGGACATATAAGTCTGCATGCTTCATATAAGGATAAGGGTTCGCTGTCGCTTCAATAAAAAAGAAATCATTTTCTAATCTATACTTTTGCACAAGAGCTTCGTATTGTTTTCTAGCACTTCCACTCCCAATACAATACCAGTGAACTTTATATCCTTCTGACTTTAAAACATTCAATGCCTCTATTGCTAAATCTTGACCTTTTTCTTTAGATAATCTCCCAACGGTTACAATATTAAAATAATGTTGATTAAATGTAACTTGAGGGACTTCATTTGCCATTTCTCTAATTAAATCTGGGGAGATAACATTATAAACTACCTGACACTTTGTTTCCTTTGAAGGAAACTTTTTTATTAACTGCTTACAAGCCTCTTCTGACACCACGTAAAGTTTATCAAAATTCCGCCATATACAATCATACAACGAATGGTTAATTGGAAACTTAGACACATCAAAATGAATCCAACTAATTTTTTCTTTTGCCTTTACTTTGAATGAAATATAAATATCTATGATTTCAGTAGGGGCTGCATAAGCAATGGCGATATCATATTCATCATACAGTTCAGGAATCCACCTCATAATTTGCTCATAATACTTAAGTCGGTTCTCTCCTTTTTGATCCATCATATAGCCATATAAAAAACGTAATCCTTTTATCCATTGAAACTTTTTAATAAAACTTTGAATTGTTTGATACGGGCTTTGCATAATAATAGGCTGAATTTCTTTAAACCAGGTGGCCTCTTCTACTTTAACCCATTCCGGTAACATCTCTAAAAATCCACCTTTTTTCTCAAGCAACAGTACCGTCACATCATACTTATCCTTTTCCATCGTTGACAACAAAGATAATAAAGATTTTTCTACTCCTCCAATATTCATACTGCTAAGCATAAATAAAACTTTTTTCATAATGCCCCCTAAGTAGTTAATTCATACAGTAGACTCAGTTGATTTTCCTCCTGTTCTTCAGATGAAAAATGATTACTTTCTAAATTTTTAGTATCTATGCTTTGTTTAATAGCCTGATATAAATCACACGCCTTAGCTTCTACAATCTTGGCCGAATGATAAGTTATTAACTGCTCCTTAGCACCCGTAAAATCTGTACTAATAATAGGCTTATTAAAAATCTTTGCTTCAGCTAAGGTAATACAGTAGCCTTCATGCCGAGAAGACTGAACATACAGATCACATTGTGCCATATAGGGATAAGGATTAGTGGTAGCACCTAATAAAATAAAATCACCTTCTAATTCATACTTTTTAATTAATAGCTGTAATTCCGAGCGAAAATTTCCTTCACCAACGCAATACCACTTAACGTTATACCCTTCTTCTTTTAATAAACGTAAAGTTTTAACACATAAATCTTGACCTTTTATATAATCTAGACGTCCTACCGTTAAAATTTTTAATCCATCATAACCATCTAAAAATCCAGCATGTAATCTTGACTGCAATAAGATTTGTTCTTTTGAAATAATATTATGAAAAACCTCAATCTTATCTGCAATGCTAGGAACAACTTGACAAAGTTTTTCTTTTCCTTCTTTTGAAACAACAAAAATACGATCAAACATCGGATAAATTTTCTTAACAAAACTAATATTAAATCCTATTTTTGTAATATCAAAATGAATCCATTGAACTTTTTTATTTGCTTTAATTTTATTTAAGACGTAATAACTAATAAAATCCATAGGACCAGCATAAGCCACTGCTACATCATATTCATCCTCAATATTTTTACATGATTCTAAAAGGTGATTAAAAAAAACGATTGAATTTCTATAAAGCTTAGTCATTGCATAAAAATATAAATATTTTAATCCCTCTAAGTATTTCTTATTTTTAAAATAGTCAATTGCTATTAAATGAAGTGGTGTTCTTAAAATATGTTTAAATTTTGGAAATTCATTTACATATTTAATCTGAATCCAAGAAGGGATGGAATCTAAAAATCCTCCATACTCTTCTAGCATCAAAATAGTAACCTCGTATTCTGTTGAATCAATTTGTGAGAGCATGCTTAATAATGCTTTTTCAGTTCCCCCAATATTCATATTAATCATCATAAATAATAGTTTTTTTTTCATAAATAACTCTCTCTTTTTTAGAAGTTCTCAACTAATTCATAGAACTTTTCCAACTCTTCAATGTTTCCTTTTTTTTCATTAGTCAAATATTCCACAATAGATTTTTTCAACTGTTTATCTTCAATAAATTGCTTAATCCCCTCTGCCACGGATTTCCCATTCATATCCACAACTAGACCATTTTTCCCGTGAATCATCTGATTATACACCGCATCAAATCGTGTTGTAACAATAGGTTTATTTAACATACGAGCCTCCGCAATAGCTAATCCAAATCCTTCGAACTTTGACGTTTGAACATAAATATCACAATCTTTTATATAAGGATAGGGATTTGACTTTACTCCTAATAAAATAAAATAATCTTCTAACTGATAATCATTAATTAATTTTCGGATTTCATTTTCTAAGGGTCCAACTCCTAATGCGTACCACCTAAAATTAACTCCCTCATCTCTAAGAATACGACACGCCTCCAATGCAATATCATATCCCTTTTGATGTGCTAAACGACCAATCGTTAACATTCTAATTCCCGTAAAATTATCCTGATAACTTTGTCCTGAATTAGCCATTTTACAAATCAGGTTAGCATCATTAATATCATAAATAACTTCTATTTTAGACGAATATTGAGGAAAAACTTCAGAAAATATCTCTTGTGCAGAATCTGAAACAGCCACAATCTTATTATATTTTTCATAATATTGAGTTTGAAATTTTTTATCTTTTCCTTCTAGTCGATAACTAACATTGACCCAAGCATACTTGTTCTTTGCTTGAACCTTGTCAACTACATAAAAAGTTGGAACTCCTTGTGCATAACTAATAGCTATATCGTACATTTTAGGACTGTTCTCAATAACTGAAGAAACACTCTGCCAAAAAACACGTGCTTTTTGAGCGTTATTATATTTTTTTATTCTTAAAGCTAATGAGTATCTTAATCTAGCACTCCCCAATCTGAATTTATTTAATATTAATGCCTCCCTGATACCTAAATCAGCAAAATTAAAATATTCCAAAGGAGGTAGGAGATTAACTTCTTTAGGAAGCATTTCTTCTAATGCTCCCCCATATCCAAACAACTGTAAATCCACTTCATATTGATAATAGTCTAATAAAGATAATAGAGTTATTAAACTTTTTTCGGCCCCTGCACAATGAAGTGAATCTATCACGAATAACATCTTTTTTTTCATAAATTCCTCACATTATTAAACAAATTTTCTAACTTTAGAGTATAATCTAGGACTAACATAAAACAATCCTAAAATTAATTTATGATTAAAGGAAATATACACACCTTGGCTAAATAACCTAAAGTTTTTTCTGTATAATTTTCTCATTTCTTTAAGTTTTTCATGATTATAACCTACTTCTTTTTGAATACATTCATAACTCCAAAAATATAAGTCGACAAAGTCTTTATTAGCTCTATACATCAAATTAATTAAATTATGTTCTTTATAAAATTTAATTCTATCTAATTTAGCCAATATCTTATCCGCTTTCTTGATATTTGAAGAAGATCCTAAAATACTACTCTTTCTCTGTAAATAGTAATAATAACATTCTTTTAGACATACAACATTTTTTGATTTAAAAAACAATTTATGAGCAATATATTCATCCTCATAAATTAATCCTTCTGGAAAATAAATATTATTAAATAAATTTTTTTTATAGAGCTTATTCCAAGGGAGAATATAATAATCGTCCAATCTATAAAAGTCCTTTAAACAATCTATACCACTTTGTATAGAATCGAATATTCCTTTAATTGAAGGTTTACTATCTAATAACATCTCTGTTTGTTCATCTACTAAATAAAAATTACATATTACTATATCTGCTTCATCTTTGATCGAAGCTTTATATAATATTTCATACATATTTTCATGAATATAATCATCTGGATCAATGAATGCTATATACTCGCCAATTGCACAATTAATTCCGACATTGCGAGCACTCCCTACTCCTTTGTTAGATTGATGTATTACTTTAATCCTTTTATCCTTTAAACTATATGCATCACAAATTTTTCCACTTTCATCTGTGGATCCATCATTAACTAATATTAACTCAAAATCTTTAAATGATTGGTTTAATATTGAATCAACACATTTTGACAGATATTTTTCAACATTATATATTGGAACTATAATACTAATTTTTGAGCATTCTAAATTCATTTTCTTTTATTCTCCTAAAATTTTTTAGTCATTGTTAATTTAATTTTTATTTGTTTTAAAATATAACCAAAACCATAATTTAGTAAGTAATATAAAGAAGTAATTTTTCCCCTAGAACCTCCGATATTAGCAATGTCATTATAAGTTATTAGTTCTATTTCCAATTCTTTAAACTTTTTAATAATATCCTCATCTAACATTAACTGATATTCATAAATTCTTTCTTGATATGTTGAGGTAATTTCTCTAATATCTTCTCCATCAATTGCAGGATGAATATGTACTTCATTTATACCTTCTGGAATATTTTCAAGTAACCTTAAAAAAGAACTCTTTTTAGAGTCGTAAGATTTTAAAACATCTGCATAAGGAAACTTATATACATAATCAGGAATTGGAACTTTTAATAAATCTGCTATACATGAGAAAAAAGCTGCTGCTGGATTTGAATCACAAAGATTTGGAATCTTCTCATCAATAAAATAACTACCTTTTCGACACCATCTTGTAGCCACATTAATCTGGCTACACTTTAAACATAAGTAAAAAAAGACAAATGGATTATATGTCGGATAAATAGAATAGCGATGTGTATCGACATGCGAAATTTTAATACCATCACTTAATACTTTCTTAAACTGTAAATCAATTTCTCTTTTCAAATCCTTAAATTTAAAATTTTTCATAAAACAAAACTTATCTAAAAATAAAAAACCATTTTCATTTTCTAGTGTTTTCCCTCGACTCAAACTTTTAAAATTATAAGATGAACCACCATTAACTAAAGTTAAATGTAATCCAACCTGATTTATCTTCCCTTTACTCCACTCCATTGCCTGATTATAATGTGAAGTATTAGGCATTATTGTAGCAGATGAAATACGTTTTTTTTCAAGCAAATCAATGATAGCTGAGTTAACATCTGCGCATAATCCAAAATCATCAGCATTTATAATTAAATACTTCTTCATCTTAATCCCCTCTTTAAATCATTAATATACAGTACAGTATTTGGATTTATATATAGCAAAATTAAATTAAATTTATTACGAATTGTCAAAATAGGGCTTTTTAAAATTAAATATTTTTCTTCTTTAAAATATTTTCTAATTACATTTAAAAATTCAATTTGTTTTTTCTCATCATCCAGTTGGGATAAAACATACGTCATATGATCTAAACAAAAATAACTATAACAGGCAATCACCTGATTAATTAACTTAGGATATCTCTGTTTGATAAATTCAATTATCTCTTGCCACCCCATAAATGCCTGTAACCTCTTTTCATTATAGCGACTAGTTAGTATGCTTTCTTCTCTCTTCACATAAATATAGCCTTTAAAACTCTGATAGACTATCTTAGAAGCCTTTGAAAATAATAAGTATGTTGTCGATAAATCCTCATGTATTCTTCCCTCAGGAAATTGAATCCCTTCAAAGCAATGCATCTTAAATAACTTATTACATAATGAAAAACGATATAATATCCCCTTAAATAACTCAACCATTCCATGTTCATTGTCTAACTCGATTATTTGTTTTTCTTCCTCATTATACTGAATTTTTCCGTTTATTTCCCTAGCAAACTTACATACCGAAATATCAGCATTTCTATCCTTACACAAATTAAATAACGTTGAATACATCTCAGGATCAATATAATCATCAGGATCAACAAATCCAATATAATTCCCTCTTGCAGTATCTAATCCAGCATTTCTTGCAGAACTTACACCACCATTTTCCTTATGAATAACAACAATTCTTGAATCTAACGCTGCATAGCTATCACAAATTTCTCCACATTTATCTGGGGATCCATCATTAACTAATATCAATTCAAAATTTTTGAAACTTTGATTTAGGATACTATCGATACACTTTGGCAAATATGTTGCAACATTATATATTGGCACAATAATACTAATATCTATATTTGACATAACATCCCCCTATATCGCCATCAACTTCTCTCTTAAAATAGTTGACGATGTATTCTTTGTATATGGGAAGTACACCACATCAACGCCAATTCTTTTAAACTCTTTTTCGACCTCCATAAACAATGGTTTCCCTTTCCAATCATCGCCTACAAACATCACATCAAATTGCAATTTATGTTGAGCAGCTATCTTGTCTCGACTTTTTTGAGCCACAACTAAATCAACAAATTCAATCGATTGAACAATCTCAGCCCTCTCCTCGAACGGAATAATCGGTAACTTATGCTTATACCCCATCACTAACTCATCTGTACTAACCCCAACAATTAAATACTCACATTGTTCTTTAGCTCTTTTCAAAATGTTTAAATGCCCCACATGAAACATATCAAAAACCCCTGTCGTATACCCTACTTTATATTTTTTCACATGTTGTCCCTCCATAACAAACTTCACGAATTCTCTCTACCACTCTTTCGCAGCACCTTCCATCTTCAAAACTACCGACTTGATTTAAGAATCTAACCACTTCTTGTTCATAATTCTCCTGATTAAACTGATGAATTTCCTGGCTTAATTCCTGTTGATTAAAAACCGAGATAAATGGTAATGATAATAAATCAAAATATAAACCTCGATCATGACTTGTATACTCTTTGTAGTCACTCATATATAAAAAACAAGGTCGTTTGGTTAGAGCATAATCAAACATTAAAGATGAATAGTCAGAAATCAAAACATCTGATATGTACAATAATTCTTGAATATCTGGATAATCAGTCACATCTAAAACATTTGCTCCCTCAGTCAATTGTTTTGAAAAATTCATTAAATGCGGATGCAATTTAACTAAACAAACCCACTCTCCATCAAATCGTTCGTTTAAATCTGTCGTTAAATTTCCAAAATCTAACTGATAATAATCCAAACGAGGATTCTTTCTAAAAGTTGGGGCATACAAAACAATCTTAGTTTCGAGTGAAATTCCTAAATTATTTTTTATCTTCTCTAATAATGCAACATTATTCATAAAAAAAAGGTCGTTTCTTGGACTTCCTGCTTCAAAAATCTCACCTTTATACCAAAAAGCTCGATTAAAAATTTCCGTACTAACCTGGCATCCAGACAATAACAAATCAATCTTCGGAGAATCCATCTTGGCCATGTGAATATATTGTTTTGATAATGATTCTTCAACATCCTTTTCAATCTGCTTTAGTCTTAATGAACTATGCCAAGTTTGAATATAGTATTGATCCATTCTTTTCTTAAAATCGATTGTTGTTCTAAAATTAGTCACAATAACTTTAGCCGTTGCCAACTCATAAAAATATCTCAAACTTCTATTTCGAACAACCCTTACCCCTGTAATGTCTATTGGATTATTTAAACACCAAACAACATCAAATTCATTACCTGATGTATGATTAGTTATCCATTCCGATATATACTTTGGATTGCATCCATACTGACTTCCATAGTAACTTTCGAAAAAAATCTTATTCTGTTTGATAGGAAGAGCCTGACAAACATTAGTTAATATTTTATGGACACTATCTTTAACCTGATTTTTCATAACTTCCTATCCCCCAAAACTTATCTTCTTCAATTCCTTATAATCTTCAATAATCCCTATTTTTCTTAAACTATAGTTAATCAACCTTTCAACCTGTAACAGGTTTGGATTTATTAAGAATATTTTTAATTGCCAATATAACCGTCTATCATTTTTAATACTCTCGAATAGCGACTGTTGATTCATTCTTAAATAATCTTTTAATTTTGTTCGATAAACCTTCTCTCGGTCTTGTGTCTCATTCATTGATAATAAATTAAAATGAATCAACATTGATTGAACAATGATTTTATCTTGCTCGGATATTAAACTTGGATAATAATTAACGACAAACTCTTTTCGTTCTATTTGTCCTCTTATCAAATCTAAGTTTTTTATTCTATACTGGGCAACAATACTATCCATCCGTTGTCGATAAAAATATAAAGGTTGATGAATCAAAACATATTTTTCTATCCGAGCAAAAACTTGATGCATCCAAAAGATATCTTCAAACAAAACACCCTTTTCAAATGGAATGTCATGCAATAAAGAAGCTTTGAATAACTTTCCCCATGCAAAATTTTTAATTCTTTCATTTTGAATTAATTCTTTCATTGCCTCATGATGATTTAGCACGTAATATGGATCATTTTCATTAAACCAACGATTATCGTATTCTAGACATTCATCATAAGTATAATAAAAACCACACTGAACAATATCAGCAGCTTCTATTAAACTAACATTGACTAAGCTTTCTACAAAAGATTTATCAATCCAGTCATCACTATCAACGAATAAAACATACTCCCCAGTTATATAGCGCATACCATAATTACGCGCATCGGATAAGCCGCCATTTTCTTTATGAAAAATACGGATTCGTTTATCCACCTCTAAATAACTACTTATGATTTGACCACTTTGGTCTGTTGATCCATCATTAACTAAAATAATCTCAATATTTTGATAAGTTTGAGAAATAATGCTATCGATACATTTTCGTACATAATTTTCAACGTTATAGATTGGAACAACAATACTAACAACCGGTAGCTTCATAATAATTCTCACCTACATTAGTGCATATAATTTTTGTAACTCATAACTATTTCCGTAATTTGTTCTCTGTGTCATTAACTCTAATTTATTTTTTAACTCATAATTCGAATATAGCAATTTAATCCCATTTACTATTCCATTAATTGATAAATCTGTAATATATCCATCAACTCCATGCTCAAGTTGAGAATGAGCTGTATCATAATTCGTAATCAAAACAGCTTTTCCTAAAATTTTAGCCTCTGTTACTGTAACGGCTTTTCCCTCATATCTTGATGGTTGAACATAAAGATCAGCAGCCTTCATATAAGGATATGGATTAATTTTCTTTCCATGTAAAATAAAAGAATCCTCTAATCCATATTCTTTTATCAATGCTCTTAACATTTCTTCATCAGTACCATATCCAATAATATGCCATTTAATATCAGTTAACCCTTCATCATATAACTTTCTTAATGCTTTAATGGCATTATCATAACCTTTTGCATAACAAAGTCGACCAACTGAAACCAAATTAAAATCTTGTGAATTAAATCCTTTAATTTCTTCATTCACTTGATTTTTTATAAAATCCGGAGAAATAATATTTTCTACTAATGAAATCTTATTTTCTAAACTTGGATACTTTGATAAGAATGAAGCTGTTACATCTTCTGAAATTGAAATGATATGATTAAATCGATTCCAAACTTTTAAATCTCGCTTTATATCAGTCCTAATTTTAGAATAATCCGTATGAATCCAAGCTATTTTCTTTTTTGCTTTTACCTTATATGCAACATAATCATGTGGCCATAAAAAACTAATCGCGACATCATACTCTTGATCCAATGATTTTAAAAGTGGTAATGAATACTTCCACATATCCTGCATTTGAATCACACTTTCACCATCAGTCCCTTCTAATTTTGACTTTAAATTAGCCCCAATTCGAGATAAAGCTAAGAGAAAGTGCCCCTCTTTAATTAAATAAACCACTGGTTTTCTAAAAGAGGCTAATTGATTAATTTGTGGTAGTAGATTTATCTTATTAGTTAAGAAAGGAAAGAAATCTCCGCTATGATGATATAGTAATAAATCCACTTCAAATTGCTCATAGTCGAACTGTTCAAGCATACTAATTAAACTTCTTTCAACTCCACCAACTTCTAAATCATAAGAGGCAATTAAGATCTTCTTTTTCATGCAGATTCTCCCTTATAAATATTCATCAGATTCCCAACAACCTGTTCTTTTGTATACCCTTTTTCATAAAGTGCCGAAATCAATGACTGAGAATCATCTAATTTACTAGATGATCGATTTAATACTTGTTCACACCATAAATCTAAATTGTCTGTCAATCTTAATTGACTCATAAGTCCTAATCCTAAATCTGCCTCTGGTTGGATTGCCTCAGAAACAATACAAGGAACACCACACATCTGTGCCTCAAGTAAAACCAATCCTAATCCTTCAAATATTGACGGGAATAAAAACACATCAAAGCAATGTAATATCGTTGAAATATCTTCTCTGAGTCCTAAAAACAGAACATGATTTTCTAAATTCTTTTCCTTAACAAGAAACTCAATATCAGTCTTCAAAGATCCTTCCCCTACTAAAACTAAATACGCATTTGAATTAATCTGAACTATTTTTTCCATTAAATTAATCATAAAAATATGATTTTTTGCTTCTGTAAATCGTCCAATATGACCAATCACATACCTATTTTCTAAATGATATTGCTTCTTAAAACTACTAACTGCTGCTTTATCAATCATCATAAATTTCGAATAATCAATTAAATTAGGTAAATAAAGATATCTCTTATTCTCTCCAAACAAATACTTTCCTGCTTCTTGACTACACGATAACAAATTAGTTGATGAAAAATGAATGACCTGTCTCATTAGATTAATATAAGTACGCCTAATCACACTACTCTGATTATCTAATGTCGTATGAGCATGAGCGATTCTAACAGGTATCCCTGCTAACTTCCCAGCAAGATTAGCGATGCCACAGTGAAATAACGTATGTGAATGAATAACATCATATGGCCCATTCTCTTTAATAACTTTCATCAGCTGCTTAACCGAAGTCGTTTTATTAAGATGAAAAATGCGCCCACCTAACTTTAAAATTTCATCATCATAATAAGCTTTATTAGGACTGTAAGAAACAAAATCAAATTGTATCTCATTTCGATTAATCGAACGAAAAACATTCATTAGCATCGTTTCCGTTCCCCCCATATTCATCGCACCAACAACATGTAATACCCTCATTTTCCTCCCCCCCCCTAAAATAAACTAATAATACTCTTATACCCTGATCCTAATCCCTGTAACACCTGCTCATAATACATAAAAATAAAATAACAGACTAAAAATCCATAATATAATAATCGCTTCTGCTTTAAATTAGGCCATTTCATCAAAATATACGGCAGTAGTACAAACGAATAAGGTAGAAAATAATAACTTAACCTTGCAAAAATCCAATTATACATTGAGAAACATAAGATAATTCCATTAATTAAACACATATTGACAAATATTTTGCTTTCAGGCCACTCCTTCTCTAATTTATCTTTGAATAAATAGGCTCCTATGACAGGAAGCAATCCAATAAATGCACGAATAAAGCTCGATCCACCTTCATCAAACTCTGAATAATGTCCGTAGTTTGTATTTCCTAATATCTCAAAGATAATTGGCTCTAAAATATCATATAAGATTAATCCTACTCCTAAAAATCCAATCATCATCCATATTTTTTTAGACCATGGTTTCTCTTGTACAACAAAGTATAAAGGAATCATAATGAGTGCTGATTCATGAATACTACACAATAAAACAACAATTAAACAATATAGCCAAAACTTTTTTTTTATAATTAATGGTGTACAGGCAAATAAAATAGCCGCAGCCATCGCTTGCCGAATACCATTCATTGTTGTCAACCAATAACCAGATGTAATAAACATAAATAACTGTAACTCAAAATAATTATGGTAGCGATACATTGTAAAAACAGTACTAACATTAGTAATTAGAGCTGTAAAAAAAACTAAAAACTGAGGATTTGTAGAAATAGAAATTAAAATAAGCTGAAAAATAACAAAACCAATATCACGACCATCCTCTGGTAAAACAGGATTTTGAGCTAACAATTCATAGGTATGCTTATAAAAATACGTATCTCCAATCCCTGTTCTACTTCCCGCTACCCCAACGAAAATAGCAGTGATGACAAACACAAAAAAGTATTTTATGTACTTATATTTATTACTTGTCAGTCGTGTGATAAGACCTAAAATAAATGTTACGATTAATGTTGTGTAAAATACTTGCATGATAATTCCCCTTTAATTGGATGTCTTTTTTAAAATCACTCGATATAATCCATATCCTAGAGGACTAGCTAATGCAGTAAGGAACTTTTGTGGATTCTCATGAAAAATAGATTTATTGTTAATTAGGCAACAACTCGAAACATAATGCACACACTCTTTAAATTTGTAACTTAATGAGGCCTGTGGATTCTTTAAATTCTCTAATCGATAAAAAGCAAAACCTTTTGGATTTTTACGATATTGATGCCACATGCTATTTGATGAACCGTCAGGTAGATATTCAACAATACATAATACCTCATTTAGTAACCCAAGCTTATGCGTTTGATCAATCTTATAATACTTGTAAGCCAATCCTACATATCGTTCTCCCTCAAATAAAGGATATGGGTAATCTCTAGTTAAATCTGTTCGATAGACGATTTTCTTATCTCCTCTAACACCATGTTTTTGATATAAATTAAATAAGGTTTCAGACTGGACTTCAACAGGTAACTTTGTTCCAATAATTGTTCCATCTTCAAAAGCATCTAATCCAACAAAGCCAGCTAATGAATCACTTCGATGCTGACTCCAATAGTTAACAATCTTTTCTACTGCATCTATTGGCATATAATCATCCGAATCAATGCAAACATTCAACTCAGTATCAATCAGCTCATAAGCTGTGTTATGTGCTCCATGCATGCCTTGATTTTCTTGATAATGATACGTAATATTCAACAAGCCTTCTGCCATCCACTGAGTCACTAACTCTTTTGTATCATCAGTTGACCCATCATCAATAATCAACCAGTTAAAACTTTGATTCGTTTGATATTTTAAACTCTCATAACATTTAGATAGCGTATAGGCCCGGTTATACGCCGGTGTAAAAACTGTTAATAATGGTTTCATCAATTATCCCCCTATCACTGCTACTTCATATAATGATTCTAATTTTTCTTGATAGCTGGCTATCCCATAATTCTCACAAACAAACTTATGACCTCTTCTGGATAATAAAGAACGTTTTCGAACTTGATTTTTAAGTTTAATCATTTCTTCTATGAATTGTTTATACTCTCCCTGATAAACTAATACGCCTCTATCATCTTTCAGTAATTCTCCGATACTACCAACATTCATGCTTACGACGGGTAATGAGTTAACCATTGCTTCTAAAATAACCATTGGCAAACCCTCATAAACCGAAGGAAGAAAGAAAACATCAATCAATTGATAAAATTGTTTAATATCTTCCTGAAAACCAGTAAAAATAAAGTACTCTTGCAAAGAATGTTCCTGAATTAACTGTTTAATCTCTCCCTCTTGTTCACCACTTCCCACAAGAAGGATTTTACAATCATTAAATCTTCCTTTAAAGTTCACAAATTCTTTTATGAAAGGAATCAATCCCTTAGCTTCCGTTAATCTTCCAATAAATCCGAATATAAAATCATTCTCTTGAATTCCATAAAAATTCTTAATTTTTTGAATATTAATTTGAGGAAGCTTTATTAAGTCTGTTGTATCAATAGCATTAGATAAAATATAGGAGCTATCTTCATCAAAATAATCAGAGTTTAATACATAGTGATCCTTAACTAATTCCCCGCACAAAATATTATAATCAACACGTGGTCTTAAATAAGAATCAATTTTTTTATTGAGATTATCCCCTATTAACCAAGGGTAACAACTATGGACGTGAGAAATAACTTTCACATCTAATCGATACAATCTTTTTGTTAAATACGCCGCTAACGTAGCCGTGTTATCATGAGCATGAATTAATTTAATTTGATGAACTTTTATCGTTTGCTTTAATTGGTGAAGCGTTAAAGGAAGTTTAGCTTTTGAAAAATTCATGCTATACGCTTGAATGCCTTCCTTTTCAAACACTTTCTTTAACACCTCTCCACCTGTCACAACAATCGGCTCATACTTTGTTAAATGCTTGCAAATTAACAGTGCCATCTTTTCAGCGCCACTTAACTGATTCATCGGTAAAATATGTAGTACTTTCTCCACCGTCATCCCCCTCTAAACTAAAATCTTTTTAAGCTCTCCGACCACTGACTCCACATTATATTTCTCAACCTCTTCTAACGCTCTAACGCCCATCACACTTACCAATTCAGCATTAGACATCAGTTTCTCAATACAATTAGCAGTAGTCACGGCATCTCCAACAGGTACTAAGAATCCAGTCTCTCCATCAATCACTAAATCACGAATCCCACGAATATTCGTTCCAATCACAGGTTTGCCACAAGCCATTAATTCCATGATATTTCGTGGCAATCCTTCACGATATGACAACAAAATTCCAATATCGCTAACCCCGATTAATTCTTTAATATCCGTTCGATAGCCAAGCATCTGAATACAGTCTGATAACCCGCGTTTCTCCACCTCAGCAACAACCTCAGCAAATAACGATCCTTCACCTGCACAAAGCACCTTAACCGATTTTCCTCTTTGCTTCAATAATTCAACCGCTTGAATCATCTGATGATGATTTTTATTTTTGTTCACCTCTGCAATCATCAAAATCACAAAGTCATCCTTCGCTAAATCATACTTGTATCGATTGAACTTCGCTTCATAATCACGTAACTGATAATCACTCACCGTAACGCCAACACCATTCACCTTATAAGTTGCTCGAACTCCGAGTCGTTTTCCACGCTCAAAATCCTCATCATTAATCGTAATCAACTGATCCGTAAACTTTGCCATCACCCACTCAATTGGATAATACATCAGCCACCCGGATAATGAGCCACCTTGATGAAAATGGAATCCATGCACCGTATAAACTGTTTTTAAAGTGTGATATTTGAGTTTTAACAATCTTCCATACAACGCGGCAATCGGAGTATGAACATGCACCGTTTCATACCTATTCTCTTTTTGTATCTTTGATAATTTCCTAAATGCTTTTAAATTCCTTAGATCAAGCGGATTTCTTGTAAATGGAAGATCATAAACTTCCACACCTCGATTAAGCAAGATATCATTCACTTCTTGATCAACACAACAGGCAATATCCACAAGGTATCCTTGATCAAGTAACATCATAATATGGGGAACTAAAAAAGCATTGACCGTTCGACTAACCGTTGTCACATACAATATTTTCTTCATCTTTTTTCCCCTAACCACTTTAGCAGGTACCCCCACCACAGTACAGTAACCATATGTACTCTTTAATACAACACTTCCAGCTCCAACCTTCGTTTGTGGGCCAATTTTTAATCCTTGAATAATTGTGGCTCCACTTCCAATAAAACACCCTTCTTCAAGAGTCACATGACCTGAAATATTACAATTCCATAAAATATCACAATAATCTTTAATCACACTATCATGCCCAATGCCTGTTGATGCACAAACAATGACGTGATCTCCCAACATCACATCAACTGTCATCATTACCTGCTGATAAATGATACATCCTTCTCCAATACTCATGAATGGATTTAAATCCACCTTCGGATGAATTAACTTCGCAAACTTCACCCATGGATAAAACTCTTTAATTTTCATGATGATTTTCTTTTTGACTGTATAATTAGCGATAGCACATACCACATAAATCGGCCCTTTATATTGCGTTAAAATATCTAATGGGCCAAGAACAGAGACCCCATTATATTCCGTTCCGACCGCTGTAAAATCATCAATGAAACCTAGTAAATCCCAAGTAGGATGAACACGATTAATTGCCTCAACAATTAGCGTTGCCTCGCGTCCAACACCACCTGCCCCAATAATCAACAGAGGTTTCATTTTATTCTCCCTTTCCCTTAGACGATTCTTCTCTTAAACTTCTCCATCGTGACTTGCCCTTCCTGGCTAATTCCCTCCCGCTTCAATACCTTAATAACGGTCATCCACAGGATTTTTAAATCTAACCCAAAATGACGATGGTCCACATACCAGACATCCAAATTAAAACGTTCCTCCCAAGAAACCAAATTTCGACCGTTCACTTGGGCCCATCCCGTTAATCCAGGTCTGATTTCATGACGTCTAATTTGATGCTCATCATATTCTAGCAAATACTCAACAAGCAGTGGGCGTGGTCCCACAAAACTCATTTCTCCCTTTAAAATATTAAATAACTCTGGAAGTTCATCCAAACTTGTTTGACGGAGAAATTGGCCAAATTTCGTGAGACGCATCTCATCTGATAATGGCTGCCCCTTTTTATCGACCGAGTTACTCATTGTTCGAAATTTATAGATTTTAAAAATTTGATTATCTTTCCCAACACGTTCTTGTACAAAAAATACGGGCCATCCCATCTTAATCCCAACTAAAACAGCGACTAGCAGTATAACAGGCGATAATAAAATAATTAAAACAAGACTCATCACAATATCAAAAACTCTCTTTCGCATCCTTATTCCCCTTTAAATAAAGACTTAATGATTTCGATAACATATTCTTGTTCTTCGATGGTCATCTTCGTATCAGATGGTAAACAAAGGCCACGATTGAAAACATCTTCACTCACTGAGTGATTATCGTCCATATAATAAGGATAATCTTTAAAAATCGGTTGCAGATGCATTGGCTTCCAAATCGGGCGTGATTCAATATTTTCAGCTTCTAAAGCCAAAATAATATCTAATGGTTTAATCTGACACTCTGCATCTAAAATGGCACAGCTTAACCAATAATTTGGTTCCCCGTACTCACGAATTGGCATCATATTAAGTCCTTCAATCTCTTTAAAGGCTTCTTCATATCGTTTGAAGATGGCTTTCTTTTGTTGAATTCGAGTTTCTAAGACTTGTAGTTGCCCTCGTCCAATTCCTGCCAATACGTTACTCATACGGTTATTGTATCCAAGTTCCTTATGTTCATAATGACGGGCGGCTTCTCGCGCCTGAGTTGCCCAAAATCGTGCTTTTTCAACATGAGCCTGATGATTTGAAATCATCATACCACCACCCGATGTTGTAATAATCTTATTGCCATTAAACGAATAAATTCCAATCTCACCGAGTGTTCCTGAAGCTTGGCCTTTGTACGTTGCACCTAATGATTCTGCCGCATCCTCTAAAATCGGGACCCCATGTTCATCACAAATAGCTTTGATTTCATCCATATCAGCACTTTGACCGTATAAATGGACAACCACGACAGCTTTTGGTGTATAATCTTCAAACGCTTTGCGAAGTGCATTTGGTGACATATTCCAAGAATTTATTTCCGAGTCAATAAAAACGGGCGTTGCTCCTTCATAGATAATTGGATTACAACTTGCTGAAAAGGTAAGTGTCGAACAAAACACCACATCACCTGGTGAAACACCAAGGGCTTTTAATCCTAAATGAATGGCTGCTGTCCCAGAAGATAGTGCTGCCGCATGTGAAGTTCCCACTCTATGGGCGAGCTCCTTTTCAAACTCATTAACATTCGGTCCAAGCGGTGCCACCCAGTTCGTTTCAAAAGCTTCAGCTACATAAGCTTGCTCGGCCCCTCCCATATGAGGTGAAGCTAAATAAATCCGTTTCCCCATGTTTATCTCTCCCTAACTAACATCCTCTACGACTAAATTTAACTCTTTCTTAAAATGATGGTCTGGCTCTTTATATGTTGTCACAATTTCTTTCATCATCTCTCTAACCAACTTGTCATCTGAAAGGACACATTTTAATTGATCCAAATGATGTTGCAACCTTTCAAAGCTTTCTACTGGAGGACGGCCAATAAATATTTTCTTATTCGCGGTCTTTAATAGTCCCTCTTCAGATAGCAACAATTCTTCAAACATTTTCTCACCAGGACGAAGCCCTGTATATTTAATATCAATGTCTTTTCCAAGTTCGAGTCCTGACAGACGAATCAATCCTTTAGCTAAATCGACAATTTTAACCGGTTCTCCCATATCTAAAACAAAGACTTCGCCCCCACGAGCCATTGCTCCAGCTTGTAACACCAACTCAACAGCCTCTGGTATTGTCATAAAATAACGAATAATATCAGGATGTGTTACTGTGATAGGGCCACCATTTTCTATCTGACGCTTAAACAATGGAATCACACTCCCATTGCTTCCAAGCACATTTCCAAAACGAACCGCGACATACTCACAACGGCTGTGCTCATTTAAACTTTGAATAATCATTTCCGCTAATCGTTTTGAAGCTCCCATAATATTTGTTGGATTCACAGCCTTATCCGTTGAAATTAACACAAAGCGTGACACCTTAAATTCATGTGCACATTTAGCAACATTTAAGGTTCCAAACACATTATTTTTAATCGCTTCTTGTGGACTAGCTTCCATGAGTGGTACATGTTTATGAGCTGCCGCATGATAGACAATCTGTGGGTGATACTGATTAAAAATTTGTCTGATACGGCTAAAGTCACGAACCGATGCGATGATAACTTTTAAATCTAATCCTTTTCCATACATCGCTTTTAACTCATTTTGAATGTCATACGCTGAATTTTCATAAATATCGACGATAATTAATGTTTTCGGGTTGAAACTAGCAATCTGACGACAAAGTTCAGAACCAATCGAACCGCCACCTCCTGTCACTAGCACCACTTTACCATGAATGAAGTTACTGATTTCTTCAAGGTTTGTTTCGACCGGATCACGTCCAAGTAAATCCTCAATTTCAACATCTCGTATTTTTCGAATATCGACTTCTCCGTTAATTAACTGATACAATCCCGGCATCGTCTTCAATTTACACGGCGTTTTCTGACAAATATCAAGAATCTGCTTCATCTCTTTTCCATTCATCGATGGAATCGAAACCAAGATTTCATCCACGTTCTTCTCTTCTACGACTCGCACGATATCGTGACGCGTTCCAACGACATCCACCCCATGTAACGTGCGACCTTGCTTACTTTTATCATCATCAATAACCCCAACCGGACGTAATTTTACATCCTCATTGATTTGAAGCTCGCGAATCACTGTTGATCCGGCATCTCCTCCGCCGACAATCAATACATTTTTCCACTTTGATTTAGGTTGCAGTTGTAAAGTAAATCGGCGATCGCGTCTTACCACACGATAAGCAAATCGAATCCCTCCGATAAAGAAAACGAGCAGTAAAATATAAACTGGCATTAAAATCACATCAAAATTAATATGCAAGATTGGGTTAATAACAAGAAATAAGATTAATCCCCCAATGACACAGGCCTTTAATACATTTAATAATTCTGAAATACTCGCATATTGCCATAAACTTTTATACAGTTTAAACAAATAAAATAACCCGACTAAACAGATAGAATAAGGGAGAACACTTTTTAAAAAATCATCTCCAAAATAGATAGGCCAATTGACCCCATATTTAAAACTTAAGATGAGATACGTACTAAGCTGTATTAAACAAACATCAATAAAGATTAAACTCATTTTCCAAACTTGGCCTAAATACATTCCTTTTAACACAGTCTCGCTCTTCATCTAACCCCCAACCTCTTTTCAATTCTCTTAATTTATTTTCTTCCAAATGCTTTTTTACCAAATGATTTTCTTCGCATAGGTTCCTCTTGCGTATAAGTATAATATTGATATCCTAAATAACGAGCAGACTCCACTGGTACCATCGTTAAAACGGCTCCAAGTAATCTTGCATTGACCTTTTCTAGATGATTCTTTGCCTGTTTCGTTAGCTCGATTTGCGTTTTTCCCGAAGCTACAACTAATAAGGTTCCATCTGTTTTAGTTGCAAGTAAGGCTGCATCCGTCACAACACCAACCGGTGGCGTATCATAAATCACGACATCATATGTTTCTTTTGCTTTTTCAAAGAAATGATTCATAGCACGTGAACTTAAAAGTTCTACTGAATTAGGCGGAATCGGGCCCGTTGTTAAGACACTTAAATTTTCTTTCACTGCGTGTACCACTTCAGAAATTTCTAAACGACTCGCCACTACATTTGTAAGTCCACGTGAGTTTTGTAAGTCAAAAAACTTATGTAATTTGGGACGACGTAAATCAGCATCGATTAATAAGACTTTTTTTCCTGTTTGAGCATAAGCAACGGCTAAATTAACTGATGTCGTGCTCTTTCCTTCTGATGGTCCTGGACTTGTAATCGTCAATGTTTTGATAGTTTCATCTAATCCTGAGAATTGAATATTCGTATATAAGGTTCGATAGGCCTCAGTAGCAGGAGACTTTGGACTAATCAAACTAATAACGTCATTATGCTCGACTTGTTTTCGCTTCATCCTTTTTCCCCTCCATCATTTTTTGTGCTCGATATTTTGAGAGTTCAATATCAGTATTTGGAATGACTCCCATAATTGGAATGCCCAGTTCATCTTCTACTTCTTTTGCTGTTTTAAAAGTTGTATCTAAAACTTCTAATAAAAGGATGATTCCAATTGCTAAAACAACTCCAATCATGCCCCCTATCATAATACTTCGATTTAAATTCATTCCTGATGTCACATACGGGACTCGTGCTTCATCAACGACAGATAAATCAATATCAGACATCATTTTCTTTACCATATCCATTAAAACTTCTGCTGTGATATTAGCAACTTTGGCAGCTGACTCTGCATTTGTATGTGTCACCGATAATTTGACGAGTGATCCATCCCCAGCACTGATACTAATACTTCCTAATGAACCACTACCTACTGCCTCAGCTATTTGTGTTCGCACTGACTGACTATTTAACATGCCAGTAAATGTTGTGATCACATTACTTCCAACAGAAAAATCACGACTACTCGTCGTCAATCCTGTGCTTTTATAGTGCATTAATAAAGTCGTTGACGCTTGATAAACTGGAACATAACTACTATAGGTACGGTATCCCATTAATCCAGCTAACAAACCACCTAATAGGACGATGAGCCACCAACGTTTTTTTAATAAATCAATGTACTCATAGAAATTAATTCCTTTTTCAGCTATTTGCATCTTTTTATCCCCCTATTTCTAAAAATTAAACTTGGTGTGGCTAAATGTTCATTTTATTCATTTCTGTAAAATTTATATCTTATTTTGCCTGTCAGATAGTGTCATATTATCAATAAGAATCATATTTATTGGGATATTCGACGTGTAGTGTAATCTTTTTCACTTGATTAGTTAAAATTCACTATTGTAAATTGTCAAAAAGGGGAATTTAATATTTTTTAGTAAAATATGTAACAATTTATATGTTATCGTAATAAGAAGAAGAATTGATGGAGCTTTTTGTAAAAATAGTTCCTATTACATTCGCCTTGACTTGATTTAATTGCTTTTGACACAGTTTTACTTTTCCTATTTTTGATTTACCTTCCTCTATTAAAAATAAAACCCCACTTGAGTGAGTCGAAAGAATCGTTGCATCATTCACAAAGCACATTGGAGGACTTGTCATTAAAATAACATCATAGTTAGTTTTTAAATGAGATAATAATGAATTCATTTTCATCGAACCGATAACCACATTCGGATGAGGGACTAATGGTCCCGATGGTAACACATGAAGATTATGTTCAATTTCAGTAATGGCTTTTCCTATGGGAATTTCATTTAATAATACATTACTCATCCCCGGTTCTTTGTTCAGTTGAAAAAAGCGATGTAAACGAGGACGGTATAAATCTCCCTCTACAATTAATACGCGCTGACCAATTTTAGCAAACATCAAGCCGAGTTGACTGATGATGGATCCCATTTTTTCATTGAGTTCATACGAGACAAATAAAAATATTTTATGTTTCTCATTTAAAGCACTGTATTGTAAATTCGTACGTAATGTACGATAATATTCCGAAGCATGCCTATATTCTTTAGTTATTTTTTGCGACTTTTTCATCGATTCTTCCTCCAATCAAATTAGTTTTATGTCTATTATTAGAACGATTAAAACTTATCTGAAGTTATATATATGTCAGTCAATCATTAAATAATACTTTATTAAAAAAATACCCAAAAAAAAGCAGACCATTTACTAAGTGGTCTGCTACTTATTTTTGGTTAGTTAAAGTAATTAAATTGATTTCTGGTGGATTAAACCATCGCTTTTGAAGCCATTTACTAGAGGCACTCGCGCCTAGGCCCGCTGTTGTATATTGGCTATACCCTTCAAATTGTTTTAAACCCATGACGTCTGATTGGTCAGGAAACCATTGTTGACCATCAATATTTGGAATAAAAATAGCTCCATATCCCGGAATCCGAATTTGTCCCCCATGATAATGACCTACGAGTATCAAATCATAGCCAAGATTTTGAGGGAGTGGCTCATGTCCAAGACCAATAACCACTTTGTCATCGAATTCATCACCTAGTACGGTATTCCACACGTATTGTTTAATCAGTAGCTCTTTCCCATTGCGATTAAAAACGTACGGTTCATCTAACATTTCTAAACCATGTTGCCGAATAATTTCCACATCCTCGAGTGAATCAATGTTTCCTTTCACAAAAAATTGTGGTGCATCTGACTCAATCCCTTCTAACACATCAAAAAATGGAGTTAAATCAGGATTATGTCGATCCACAACGTCTCCTGTAATGGCAATCATATCAAACGATTGCTTGTTAATGAGTCTTGTGAGAATCCATTGGTCCCGTCCAAAGGTTTTTCCATGTAAATCGCTAAATTGTAAAATTGTAAATCCTTCAAATTCATCTGGTAAGTCTTCAATATAGATGACTTCTTTTCGAACGATTGGAAAAAGATTTAGGAATTCATTAAATAAATAAATCCCCATGATTCCTATACATAAACTACAAACCATCACCTTAAATTCTCCCATTTTCCCCTCCTTTTTTATTAGTCAACTATATTATAAAAAAACAAGTCCTACAAAATTCATAGAAAAGTGCCACTGTTCATTAAAACGCTTTATATTAAAGTTTTTATATTATCGTTTATTCAAATATGATATAATTTAAAGAGTATTTTTGTAAAAAAATAGGGATTTTTACGAAATATTTGAATATGGGATTGGAGAGATAAGTTTTATGAGAAAGCCTGTACGTAAAGCCGTGATTCCCGCTGCAGGATTTGGAACTCGTTTCTTACCTGCAACAAAATCACAACCAAAAGAAATGTTACCAATCGTTGATAAGCCAACGATTCAGTACATTATTGAAGAAGCGATTGCTTCAGGAATTGAAGAAATTTTAATTGTCACTAGTTCAACTAAACGTTCAATTGAAGATCACTTTGATAAATCATATGAACTTGAAGATACATTAGCTAAAAAAGGGAAACAAGACATGTTAGAAATGGTTCAAAGCATTTCAAATATGGCTCAAATTCACTACATTCGTCAAAAAGAAGCGAAAGGTTTAGGGCATGCCATTTTATGTGCTAAAACGTTTATCGGTGATGAACCCTTTGCTGTCCTTTTAGGAGACGATATCGTCGTAAACGAAGAAAACCCAGCAACAGGGCAATTAATTCGTGCCTACGAAAAGAATGGATGCTCAATCATGGGAGTTCAATCCGTTGCTGACGAGGACGTCTCAAAATACGGAATCATGAAACCATCTACTTCATCTAAACCAGATGGACGCTTAGTGAAATTAAGTGGAATGGTTGAAAAACCAAAACAAGAAGAGGCGCCATCTAATTTAGCCGTGATGGGACGCTACGTCTTAACACCTGAAATCTTCGAAATGTTAGAAACGCAAGAACCAGGAGCAGGTGGAGAAATCCAATTAACAGACGCGATTGACCGCTTAATGGACCGCCAAGCGGTTTACGCTTACGACTTCGAAGGAAATCGTTACGATGTCGGAGACAAATTCGGCTTCATTAAAGCAACGATCGACTTCGCCTTAAGCCGCGAAGACTTAAAACACCAAGTAGAAGCTTATTTAAAAGAATTAATGGCATAAAAAAATGAGGAACGACAGATGATCGTTCCTCATTTTTTTATTTATTTGTATATCCAAACTTTTCATAAATAGCTGTTTCAGTTTGTAAAACAGTGTCTGATGGTTGATAATTTTCATCTCCATAAATATTTTGGTGTAGTTCTTTAACAATCGTTTGATAGCTATTCATGACATATAACGGGCTATATCCTTTGTAACTAACGCTATGGTTAATATCTGAATATCCATTAGTCGGAATTTGATATTGTTCAATGTTAGCAAGATCTATTTTAAGAGCATCAAGCCCTAAATTAATGATTTCATCTTTTGAAAGATTGGTTTCAATATAAGGAAGTGTCTCATTTAACAGGGTTAATAATTGTGTATATGGTGTCTGTTTCATTTTAGCGAAGATTGCTTTCATCACAGTTGTTTGGCGCTCCATTCTAACGTAATCGCTATCTGCATATCTAATACGCATATAAGCCATGGCTTGCGCACCATTTAAGTTTTGTAATCCTGCCGATTTAATTTGATCACGAGCATATGGAACTTCAGATTCTTTGACATCGATTTCAACCCCACCAACTATATCAACTATTTTTTCAATTGCGTCAAAATTAAATGAGACATAGCGTGTTAAATCTAAATCAAAATTGTAATTGATGGTTTGCATGGCAAGCTTTGCCCCACCATAAGCATAAGCATGATTTAATTTATCAAAATCTTGTACCTCTGCTGGAATATAGATAAGTGTATCACGCTGTAAAGATGTTACAGCCGCGCGTTTATTTTCAGTATCTAAAGATAAAACCTTCATCGCATCACTACGCCCATCCGATCCATCACCATTTTGATCGAGACCAAATACCGCAATATTGACCACTTTTGATTCTTCTTCTTTTTGAATGATTTGCTCAGTAATCCCTGCCTCTTCTTTTGTTATACTCTCCGTCATCACCATCTGATCAAGCGTAGAGTTAATGACATAGTTTGCGAATATAAATCCACCACCTATTAAGAGCATCAGTATGCTTAAAATAATCGCCAATGTTATCCCAAATTTTTTCATAAAATCATCCCCTAATTTTCTATCCATTCCTATTTTATCACAATATTTTACACATTAAGATTGTTTACATTATTTTTTCAAAATTTTAAACGTTTTATAAAATCATTATCACTCTTTAATTCAATTTTAAATACTTTTTTCTAAGAATGGTTGGTGCTAAACATAGGATTACGAATCTAAAATTACAACAAAAATGTTGATCGCCTGTAAATTCGAATGACATTCAATAGTCGACTCATCACATGTGCTAATCTTCTCATAAAATAGTCAAAATAATAATTTAGTTATGAAACCTTTGACTTCAACTGAATACGGCTTTAGTTCTAACTTGTTTAAATGAGATACTGTAAGTCAGTGTAACCTTATTCACTTAACGTCTTCGTCTCAAATCAAGTTTTCTATCAACTAAAAAGATGCTATCACAAACGTGATAACACCTTAACTCTATTTCATCCTCTTTTTAATTAATCTCTAACTTTCTTTAAAAGTTGAAGCTTACGCTTTCTTGCCGTTAACCTAAAAATTAATGATTCACTCAAACAATACTTCTTTGCAATCTCATCCCAATCCAAATATGCCTCTACCTTCAAAAGCTCTTCTTTCACATGTTGAGCTCTATGATACCGAATCTCTGGATTAATCGATTCAAACACATTAAAATACCAATCACCGGGTAAGTGGCTCTTTTTATTAAACACCATGACAGTTAGATTAGGACAACCGCATTCCTTACAAATCATCCATAAATTTTTAAGATGGTTGACAGAATCTTTGGCACTAAGTTTAAGGCCTGACTGAGCACAAAGCAAAGAATGATTTAAAATTTCTGCTGTTGGATCGACTAAGTGCCAAAGAATCGTTTCCATAAAAGTAGTACAAATCTCAGCAGGAGTTGGTTTAATAGTCCCCATCTTTTACATTTCCCCCTTCAAAATCTTTCTTAACTTCTTCAGCGCATCTCGAGTACGATTTTTAACTGCGTTCACACTAATCCCTAAATGTTTTGCTGTCTCTTCAACTGAATAATCATTAATATAACGTTCCCTAATAACCTCTTGTTGATTTTTCGTTAAATAACGTAAATAATTTTCCATGATTAAATCATTAATAATGTTCTCACTTTTAGAAAACTCTTCTTCATAAGTTTCTAGAAAGTGATCCTCTGTTAAGCAAATTCGTTCTTGATATTTAGTCATTCTTGTCAGCGATGTCTTCATTCGATTAATAATATAAGAGTAAGCAAAATGATCAAATTCTCCTTTTTCTTCATTATAACGAAGTGAAGCTTCCCAAAGTGCTACCAACCCAATTTGATAAAATTCATCTAAATCCCCTCTAAGATGCAATTTTTTCATTGCCCCATAAACAAGATATAACTTTTCTTCATACCAATGTTCGAATTGCTTTTCCATGATTATTCCCCCTGTTAGGTTTAATTTTTGCCACAAGAAAATTATACCAAGCATTGTAACCGTTTTCTAGTTCGTCAAAAAGGCGATGAAATCGCCAAAAAAATTTGATTTCTTTAAAAAACAGCCACACCACGTTCAGAAGCAATTCACAAATCCACACAAGCGTATGGACAATTTTGATAACTTAATCAAAAAAACAGCCAAAAAATTTATCAAAATTTTTTTATTTTTGGCTCATTTTATTACGATTTTAACGCTTTTACCTAAATTTAGCCCACTTTTGTCGAAAAATGTTATCACAGTTATATAACTGAAACAAACAAAATCAAATAAATTATTCCCTATTTTTATAAAAACTGTAGTATTTAAACTCAAAATAAATAAAAAATCACTCATAAACTTAATTTTTTCAACTCTAATAAACATATCTATTTAATAAAAAAACAGCAGAAACATCCTTAATAACATTAATACATCTTTTATAAAATAGTCTATATCAAACCGTGAACGATGGATCTAAGTCAATATTTTGGACACAAAAAAGTTAAGTTTTTAAGCCACTTGTCGAGCAAGTTGCTCACATTCTTCAGGTGTTAAATAATTAATCGATCCATGCATTCGTTTTCGATTGTACCAGCCCTCTATATATTGAAACAAAGCGATTCTAGCCTGTTCAAATGTAACATATGTTGTTTGATACACTTCTTCTTTCTTTAGAGTGGCATGGAAAGATTCGATACAAGCATTATCGTAAGGACATCCTTTACGACTAAAAGACTGGATGATGTTAAAGTCTAAAGTTAAGTCTTTAAACTCTTGGCTGGTATACTGCGATCCTAAATCAGTATGGAGAATAATCTCACCTTTAGGTTTTTGAGAAAAATAAGCATTCTTTAAAGCTTTGACGATAATATCCGTTGTCATTTGTTTAGAAAAGTGATAACCAATAATTTTTTTAGAATGTAAATCCATGACTGATGCTAGGTAGCACCAACCTTCTTCTTGAACGTGAATATAAGTAATATCCGATACCCATTTTTGGTTAATTGAGTTGGTCGAAAAATCCTGTTCTAGAATGTTTTCACGTTCTAAAACAAGTTCTTTAGATTGCTTATAAGGGGTATATTTCTTTTGAATAATAGAAGCTAAGCCTGCTGATTTCATTAATCGTTGGACACGCTTTAAGCTAACAGATAATCCTTCTTTAATCAACTGACGGTGTATCTTAATAGCACCATATCGACGCTTACTTTCAAAATAAATTTCCTTAATACGTTTAAGCAATTGTTCGTTCTCGTACTTCCATTTAGATTCCGTTTGATGCTTAGATTGATAATAGGTACTTCTTGGAACATATAACACCTTACAAAGTTGTTTAATATCGTATTCTTCTCGGTGTTGCTCGATAAAGTGACATAATTCAGATTGGCTTACCTTCTCGCGAATATGGTCATAGCCTTTTTTAAAATCTCATTCTCCTCTTGTAAACGTAACATTTCTTGCTTCATACGTTTAATGTCCTCTAGGGTAATCTCTGTATCATCTATTGAGGCAATTGGAGAAATCTGTTTAATCCATTTGTAAATTGTTACTTCTGAAACACCATATTCACGACTTAGATCTTTAACTGAACGCCCAGTTTTATAAAGTTCAACAATCATTGATTTAAATTCAGAATTATATTTTTTCATATCGACACATCCTTTAATTATTAAGTCTATTGTAACGACTTAACTTAAATGTGTCCATATGACTATACTAGCACCAATATTTTGGACACAAAAAAGTTAAGTTTTTAAGCAATTTGTCGTGCAAGTTGCTCACATTCTTCTGGTGTTAAATAATTAATGGATCCATGAATTCTTTTACGATTGTACCAGCCCTCAATATATTGAAATAAGGCCATTCTAGCCTGTTCAAACGTCACATATTTGGTTTGATACACTTCTTCTTTCTTTAAAGTGGCATGGAACGATTCAATACAAGCATTATCGTAAGGGCATCCCTTACGGCTAAAAGATTGAACGACATTAAGTTCTGAAGTTAAGTTTTTAAAGTCTTGGCTGGTATACTGTGTCCCTAAATCAGTATGGAGTATAACCTTGTCTTTGGGGCTTTGAGAAACATAAGCATTCTTTAAGGCTTGAACAATAATGTCCGTTGTCATTTGCTTAGAAAAATGATAACCAATAATTTTCTTTGAATGTAAATCCATGACTGAAGCTAAGTAGCACCAACCTTCTTCTTGAACGTGAATATAAGTAATATCTGATACCCATTTTTGATTAATTGAAGTCGTCGAAAAATCCTGTTCTAGAATGTTATCACGATCTAAAACAAGTTCTTTAGATTGTTTGTATGGGGTATATTTCTTTTGAATAATCGAAGCTAAACCGCCTGATTTCATTAATCGCTGAACACGTTTCAAGCTAACAGAGAATCCTTCTTTAATCAATTGACGGTGTACCTTAATGGCACCATATCGACGGCTACTTTCAAAATAAATCTTCTTAATTCGTTCAAGCAGTTGATGATTTTCACGTTTCCACTTAGATTCAATTTGATGCTTGGATTGATAATAAGTGCTTCTTGGGACACTTAAGACCTCACAAAGTTGCTTAATATCATGTTCTTGATGATGTTGATCAATAAACTGACATAATTCAGATTGAGTTACTTTCTCGCGAATATGGTCATAGCCTTTTTTAAGATTTCATTTTCCTCTTGTAGACGTAACATCTCTTGTTTCATGCGCTTAATCTCCTCAAGTGTGATGTCAGTATCATCGATTGAAGTAATAGGAGAAATTTGTTTGATCCATTTATAGATAGTGACTTCTGATACACCATATTCACGACTAAGTTCTTTGACTGAATGTCCGGTTTTATAAAGTTCAACAATCATTGATTTAAATTCAGTATTATATTTTTTCATACAGACACATCCTTTTATTAAGTCTATTGTAGCGACTTAACTTAAGTGTGTCCATAAAACTATACTAGCACCATATCTTGCGTAATAAATATTAAAATATCACCTTGAGCTTTTTTAGCAGCTTCATGTCTAGTTAAACCATGATTAAAATTTTCGAATCGATAAACATTATCAAATAATTCTTTAGCTAAATTATAACTGTTATCTTTTGATTTACTAATTGGAGCAATAATTTCAACATATCCATTATATTCTTGTTCACTAATGCTTTTCTTTAAGTTTTTTAAATACTTTTCACCATTGTGTACAGGTAATATTATCGAAACAGATTTCAATTCTTCACTTCCTCTCTTAGTAAGCTCCCCTTCTTAACAAAACACTTTCAATAGTTCTAAAGATAATTTTCATATCTAAAAAAATAATTCTATTATTAATATAATAAATATCCATTGTAACCCTTTCTTCGTATGAAGTATCACTTCTACCAAATGCTTGCCACATTCCTGTTAAACCTGGAGTTACTGATAGATATAAATCAGCATTTTGTCCATATTTCTCTAACTCTGCTTTTACAATTGGTCTTGGACCCACAATGGTCATTTCACCCTTTAAAACATTAACTAATTGTGGTAACTCATCTAAACTCGTCTTTCTAATAAAATTTCCTATCTTTGTTATACGAGGATCATTTTTTAATTTAAATGTTTCAGCATACTCTTTTTTTTGTTCGGGAGTAAATAGATTAAACATTTGATCTGCATCTTTAAACATCGATCTAAATTTATATACTGGAATTACTTTTCCTTCTTTACCTAATCGATTATGTGAATAAAAAACTGGACCTTTAGGATCTTCTAGTTTAATCAAAATTGAGATTATTAAAAATACTGGAGATAATATTATTAAACCAATACCACATCCTAAGATATCTATCAAACGTTTAATAAAAAAATAACTTTTATTTAAATAATTTTTCATATCTTTAGATTTATCATACAAAAATTCCATATTCTCACCTCAGGTCAATATTCTTCTAATCAAAAAGGTTTCTTAAGTTTATCAAATGATAAAGTTAAGAAACCTTTTAGACATATATAAAAACAATCAAAAAATATTTTGACTTATCCCATATCTGTATTTGTTCTATTTAACTCTACCCTAATTTTTTAAACTCTCTGTTTATCTATTCACGAACTAATTATCGACGTTTACGTCTTTTTTTCGTCTCTACCTGTTCTTCATAGTTATAATATTGATAACCGTAGTATCCCTTTTTACTAACCGGCATCATTGTCATCACGACCCCAATGATTCGTGCATTGACTTGTTCTAATAATTGCTTCGCGCGTTTTGCCCCGTCAATTTGCGTTTTATGAGAAGCAACCGTTAAAATCGTCCCATCTACCATCCTAGCCACAATGGCCCCATCCGTTACCACTCCTACTGGTGGTGTATCAATTAAAATGACATCAAAATGTTGTGATAGCAGTTCAAGTAACTGTTTCATTGCTTTAGATTCCAGTAATTCCGCAGGATTTGGTGGAATTGGACCAGAAGTCAAGACTTGAAGATGACTTCCGGTGATTTGTAAAACATCCTCAAATTTTTCTTGCCCTGTTAAAACATTTGTAAGTCCGACTGCGTTCGATAACTTAAAAACTTTATGAACGCGTGGCTTTCTTAAATCTGCATCAATAATTAATGTACGCTTTCCACTTTGAGCAAACGTCTCAGCAACGTTACATAATGTCGTCGTTTTCCCTTCACCCGGTCCAGAACTTGTAATTGAAATCGTCTTTAAATCCCCATCCACATTTGAAAACTGTAAATTAGTACGAAGTGTCCGATACGCCTCAGATATCGGTGACTTCGGTTGTGTTAATGTGATAACGTCTAAACTCATCCTCATGTCCCCCTTACTTCATCTTTTTGCTTAATTCAAGATCTGGAATAGCTCCGATAATCGGTAATCCTAGATGACGTTCAATATCCGTCGGTGTTTTATACGTACGATCTAAAAACTCTAAAACTAAGACTAATCCAACACTGACCATCATCCCAAGAACACCCGCAATCGCGATATTCATCATTTTATTCGGTGAGACTGGATTGACAGGAATTTCTGCTGTATCAATCGTTGATACATTATCAACCTTCATCATACTTTTTACTTCTTTTTTAAATACATACGCCACTGTATTCGCAATATTAGCTGCTAACTGAGGATTCTCATTTTTTACTTTAATTTGAATGACTTCGGTATCACCCACACCAGAGACACTCAACATATCCTGAACTTGTGATGGAGTTAAATCTAAATCTAACTTTTTAATCACATCTTCAGCAATACTACGACTTTTTACAATTTGACTATACGTATTAACGAGTTTCTGACTCATCTGCATATCGCTATACGTCATCGTTGTTTCTTGATTTTGCTTATAATTGACTAACATTGTCGTTGATGCCTCATAATTTGGAACCAACACAAAAAAGCTAATAATTCCTGAGGCAATAACAGCAATCACCGTTATGCTAAAAATCATTAACCAGCGTTTTTTGAGCATGCTAAAAATCTCTCGTAAATCGATTTCGTACTCGTTATTCTCCATGTTCAACTCCCTTTCCCATTTAACCCCTGTCATCCTAACCCATTTCAAATGACAGTAAAAATATCCTGTTTTATACAAACAAGCTCACTATAACACGTTTTTTTTACATTTCCACCTATAATACGACACTTTTACCTATTTTTTTCTAAAAAACGTTTTCTATAGTTAAGTTAATTAATGAGTTTTCCGTTGTTTTATAACAAAATTAGAAAAATTTCGTCTTTCTAATTTTGTTATAATTTAAATAAATAACAGTTTGGGGGGAACACGTTATGAAAAAAAATTTGAAGGTTTTAATTTGGATTTTTAAACACGGAAAATCAGTCTTACCGCTCATCATCCTGACATCTATCTTAGGGGGGATTTTATCAGGAATCGGAGTTTATTCAGCATTAGTTTCGAAGTCATTAATTGATGCTGCAACAAGCGGTAATATGAATTTAGTGATTAAATGGCTCATTGTAATGGGGGCCATCTACTTTATTCGTCTTGGATTAAATATCGTGAGTTCATTAGCATCAACTTATAGTTCAACAAAGCTCTTTAATGAAATTCAAAAAAAGCTGTATATGTCCTTAACCTATAGCGAATGGATGGCGCAGTCGAAGTATCACAGTGTTAATTTACTGACGCGAATTACGAGTGATGTGGGGACCGTCTCAGGAGTGATTTTATCCTCTCTAAACTCAATTATCTCACTATCCGTAACGCTTGTGACTTCCTTCCTCGCCCTACTTTATTTAGACCCAACCATTGCGATTTTTACAGTGACGATTACACCGATTTATCTCATTTTTAGTAAAATGTATAGCCGACGTTTGAAAACCATCTATAAAGAGGTACAAGATCAGGACATCAATTATCGTGCCTTCATCCAAGAATCTATTCAAAATCTGATGATTGTGAAGACATTTTGTCATGAAGAGCAAAATTTTGAAACATTGAATCAGCATCATCAAAAGAAACTTCAATTAAATTTGAAATCAACGCGATTCAGTTTATATTCAAGCATGATTTTTGGAACGATTTCTTTCTTTATTTATTTTGCAATTTATGGATTTAGCGCAATTAAGCTAACGACTGGTGCGCTAACATTTGGTAGTATGACCGCTCTCCTCCAACTTTATGGAAAAGTTTCAGGGCCACTTAGCAGCTTTGCTGGAATCGGAAAGCAGTTTATTCATGGAATTGCAGCTGCAGAGCGCTTGATTGAAATTGAAAATCTGCCAACAGAACGCATTAATAAAGACTTAAGTTCTTTGCATATCGAAAAACCGGTCATTGAATTTGAAAATGTCTCATTTGATTACACGCAAAAACAAAATATATTAAAAAATATCACCTTTAAGATTAAACCAGGTGAAACCGTTGCTTTAGTCGGGCCTTCAGGTCAGGGTAAAACGACAATTATTCGACTGATTTTGTCACTCATTAACGCGAACAAAGGAAAACTAACCATTCAAAAACAAAAGATTAGTCGCGAACACCGTCAGTTAATTTCTTATGTTCCACAAGGAAATACCCTATTCTCAGGAACGATTCGAGAAAACATCACTTTCGGAACGCCACATGCCACAGATGCAGAAATTATCGAAGCGGCTAAACAAGCATATGCGTGGGAATTTATTAATAAACTTGACGATAAACTAGACACTCGTATCGGAGAAAAAGGCCTTGGATTATCAGAAGGTCAGGCACAACGAATCGCGATTGCCCGTGCTTTCTTACGTCGAAAGCCAATTTTAATTTTGGATGAGGCAACCTCGGCACTAGATAGTCAGACCGAAATAGATGTTCTAGAATCCGTTAAAAATCTACCTCATCAACCAACATGCATCATTATTACACACCGCCCATCCGCCCTTGAAATCTGTGACCGCGTTTTAAAACTTGAAAGTGGCTACCTTCAAGAAGAATTAGCTGGATAAACAAAAAAGTCATTAAACTCACGGTGAGTCTAATGACTTTTTTCTATTTTCTTAAAAACACTATATCTCGTTACTTTTTCTGTTATCAGTTCACTATTTTTATCAAAAATAGCTGATGTGTAATCATCTTGATTATACGAACCGAACACTTCATAATTCGAAGCAACCTTCGTATCAGTTACGGCGTATTGACTAAAATGAACAACCAATAATCCCTCTGGTTTTACATAGCTATCTAACTCAGCAACCTGTGTTTCAAACTTTTCAAATGGGTAGATTTTTTTTAAACTTTTGATGCCTTTTTCTGTAACCAGATGCGGTGTTCGTTGTAAAACAGCCATGCAAAAAACAAGATCGAATGGTCCATATTTATTTATTTCACTCGGTTTTGACGTAATAAATTTAATGTTATCATCTACCGAATGACTTCTACAAATTTCTAAACTATGTGGATTAATTTCTGCGCCAACAATCGTTGCATTCGGAAAATACTGACGAAGTGTTAAGACTTCTTCTCCCGTTGAGCAACCATAAGATAAAATTTTAAGATTTTTATGTCCATCAAAGTAGTCACGACATCCCGAAAAAATAATAGGATAACGATCCATTCCAGTGTATGGTGTGGTCTGTTGCAAACGAGTCGATTTAAAAACCTTCATATACATAATAGCACGATAATTCTTATCACAGACTAAACACTTCATGCTATTTAAACCTTTAACCCCAAAATCTAAACTTCCAATAACCACCCTAATAAATACATTTTTAGATGACCGATGAGTCCTAACCCATTGCCGTCCCCTTGTTAACCCTAAAAATCTAACTCCCATTTCTCTTCTTTCCTCCCTAATAATTCTTCTTTCTAACTTGCTATCAAACGAATAACTCTATTTTACCACGTATTTCACCTACTTCATGAATTTGACCATTATATGACAAATGTAGTCTTACCTAAAAAATAATTCTATTTATCGCTTCCCAATATATCCTTCTACTGAGCGTAAAATTCGATATATTTTTTAAAAGTATATATCATTTAATCACGCTATTGCACCATCTATTCTAATGACAGATTGTAATATTAAGTGCGACATATAAAAAAACTCATAAATAGAATCTTTGTTATAGAATGAAGTTAGCATACCAAATTCTAAACAAGGAAATCTATTTATGAGTTATCACCATCTTAACACATTTTAGCGTACACGTATAAAAATTCTTTCAAAATGGGCTATTCAACGAGACAAATTGCAAGCCAATTAAATCGCATCATTCAACCATTGCTCGTGAATTGAAACGAAATACTCAACAGACCTATCAGGCTGAGCTAGCAGAAGAATTAGCTAGGGAACGTCGCTTAGCTTGTCATCGTCCAGAGATAAAGTCTGAAGAACTCATTCAAACTATCCAACACTATTTAAAGCTAACTTGGTCGCTTGAACAAATTTCTAATATCGTTTTAAAAGGTGTTATTTCATTTAAAATCATTTATCGTTGGATTTACGATGGCACGATTTTATCAGGAGATTTAGGTTGTCTAAGACAAAAAGGAAAACGTCGAAAACCTCGAGAAACACGTGGACGCTTTAACATTGGAACCTCGATTCATCAACGTCCAAAAGAAGTCAAAAAACGTGAGACGTTTGGGCACTGGGAGTTGGATACTGTTGTTTCAAGTCGTGGCAAAAGTAAAGGATGTTTAGCGACCTTTGTTGAACGTCAAACACGTTTTTATATAGTCATTAAAATAGACAATCGCTCAGCATCCGAAATGTACCGAACGATTCATCAGTTATATGAACATTTTCCTAAAAACACCTTTAAAACCTATACGGTTAATAGCGGAAAAGAGTTTGCTTGTTATTCCAAAGTAGAAGCCGACTTAAAGGTTCCTGTTTACTTCGTAGATGCCTATTCATCTTGACAAAGAGGAAGTAATAAAAATGCCAATGATCTTCTTCGAGAGTTTTTCGCGAATAAGACAGATTTAGCACGAGTCAGTGATAAAGAGATTAATGAGGCACTCCCCCTCATAAATCATCGACCACGAAAATGTCTAGGTTGTAAAACTTCATTCAAGCTATTTCATGAACAACTATTGCATTTGTATTGACAATTCATCATATAAAAAAATCCATTAAGCCTTATAGCTTAATGGATTTTTATCAAGACATTGGATTATTTTCCTCACTTCTTGGCGTATAGCAACAACAAGTATTCCCATGTTCAGGACAGCCAACACTCATGAAATGATCATTTGGTTTTGGATTAGAATCATTTGTATGATTTCCAGAATGACTTCCACTAGGATTGTGATGGCAGTAGTGTTTCTCACCTCTTGCAACACTCATTTCACATTCACAACCATATTCACCATGTGTCTTATCCAATTCTAAGTTTGAAATAATTGGCGTTTCCCATTTCTTCATCTTTAATCATCCTCCAATAAATTATATATTATATTAATGACAACGATAACTCCATCAAACATTACTGGCAAAATACTTCAATGGATTCTTCATATCATGTCAATTAATACCCCCATCACTCACATTTTTATAAGACTATTTATGCTTAAGCACTGGTAACGGTTATCCCCAAATAACGTATCCAGGCATGTTTCTCTAAATTCATACTAAGATAAAGCACCGCAGACTGTCGAAGCTACATTACTATCCACCCAGTAATCTCTATCATTTGGATGTTCTGGATGATTATCTTTACCTGCATTACTATGTAAGTGACTCATAATCCCACTACAGTCATTTGTTTTAAAATCACAGTAATTACAATAAATATATGAGATTAGCGCTGGTTCAATACCATCCTCATCTGTTTTATTTATAGTTAGATTAACTACTTCTGGCTTCATCCACTGTTTCATTTTTCATCTCTCCTTTTCCTTAAACAAGAATTTCAGCATTTGAAAAATAGGCAACTTGAATAAAGTGATCTTTCTCATACTGACCCGTGACAATCATTTCCCCACAGCGAATCCAAGCATGAGCCTTCATATTGTTTAAATCATCTTTATTAACTCCAAGATAAATAGTGGTTGCTATTTTTTTACGCTTTAAAAAATGTTGTACCAGCATCGCACGAATGAGGCACTTACTTTCCCACGGAGTATATTTGCACACCAGTAAGACTAATCCTCTAATCTCTTTCGCAAGTCGATACACTTCAATTGATTCTTCTTTAGCAGACTCTTTTTTAGGAACTCCTAGTCGTTTTTTGACATATTTAAATGGTAGATACAACACCATAAAACGATAAACTCCACTTAAAATAAATGCTTCAATAAACATTAGCTGTTTTCTAAACCCAAGCTCCCAAAAAATCTTTAATTTATGCATGAATCATCACAAGGTTAGCGTGATGCATATTGTGTAATAAATCTTTAACTGATGCCTCACATTCTGCACGTTCTACCTCATACTCATTCATTAAGGATGTGATAATCGTTTCAACAGACGTTGGAGTTTTCATTAATTCCCAAACATCTCCGGCTACCCCATTTAACATAAAATACTGACCTTTTTCAAGATCCATCATCACTTTTTCTCCATCTAAATCTGTTGCATCAATTTCATGATTACGTTCAACGACTGTAGATAATTTCACACAATGACAACACATACTAGCGCCTCCCTAAGCTTTTAATCTTTCTTCATTTACTAAGAATGTTTCTTCTAACCATTTAATTTGTGCATCCACCGTCATCACACCTTTTGGGCGATAAATACGGTAGACTGGAATCTCTTTCGCAATCTCAACGCACTTCTTAAAGTACTCCGGATTCACCCCCGCAAATCGTTTCATCTCAATTCGATAAATATTGTTATAAATCGTCATCAATTTCTCCTGACCTTTTAACAACTCCACCTGAATTTCATGAATATCATCCACCACTTTTAACTCAACAATTCCGTGAAGTGGAACCTTATCATAAACAAATGATTCGCGTGCAGGGATTAAATATTTCATCTGTGTATCGCTCATCAAAGTTTTAAACTCATCTAGCTTGTACCCTAGCTGATGCATAGCGTCTTGGCACAGTTTTTGTTGTGGAAATCCAGGATGAATAAAATGACGTTGGCCGACCTCAACAGAAGACACATCGTCTGCCACAAATGGGTATCCCTTTAAACGAAGTGCCGATGTAATCGTCGATTTCCCAGCTCCACGATCTCCTGTGAAAATAATCCCTTTCCCATCAAAAACAATCGTTCCCCCATGAATCGCAATCATGTTACGCTGTAACATAATCATCCCAAGACAACTTCCAAGTAAGTACTGCTTTGCCATTGATAAATCTGCGCCATGACATAACTCAATTGAAATCAAGTTCCCATCTTGCATCCAATATGTCGCTATTTCTGGAACATGGAACCACATACTTTCATTGGTATAGTCAGAACGACGACCCAATTCAATTTGTTCATGAATTTCAACCGATACCTGATTGACATCAATCAAAACATCATATTCATGTTCGTGTAGCTCATCTAATCTCACAAGTTCAGGACATTCGATGTCTGATAAAACCTTTAATCCATAAACTAGATAACTAAATTTTTTCCCCATATCCTACCCCTATTTAATTAACATTTAATCAATGTTATATTATCACAACACCATATATATTTCCATATTATAACAAAATTAACGTTCGACTAATTTTCCATAATAAATACAAAACTCGTAACATCCCCCCCATACTTTTCATTCTCTTATTACATCTTATCCTATGATGAAGCTCATTCTGTTATGATAAAAAAATTAGCAAAAGATTTCCTTATCATTTACTATCTCATAAAAAAATCGACCTCTTACCCTTTAGCTTAGGATAGGAGGTCGATTTAGACCAGTTTACATCAATTTATTATTTATTCATTTTAGTACTAATGTTGACAATATCATATAAGTCAATGATGCCATCTCCATTTAAATCGAATTTTTCATTCCATTCGGAATCTTGACTGGTCACCTGATATAACGTAGCTAATAGCTCAAGATCCCTCTCATCGATCACTCCATCGTTATTTAGGTCTAAATGACCTAAAACAAGTACTTCTTGACTTAAAAGTCTCCCGTCATAGTTACTATCGCGAACTTCGACTGAAATAACTTGTCCACTGTACTCTTTTGTTACCACAAAGGTTGAAGCAGTCGCACCAGGGATTTCTGTTCGATCCGCAAACCATTGATACGTGATATTTTGCATCCCAGCTGGTAATCCACTTAATTCTGCCGTTAATGTTTCTCCGATTTTTGGAGTTCCTTTTAACGTAAGAGTCCCTGTTAATTCAGGTAATAACACGCGAGTCGTTGAAGTGGATAAGTGTTCGATATAATCATCAGCTGTCACAACCACACTAATAATGTGTCCCACATGTTCTGGCTTTAACTCTAAAGTAGCTGAAGTGGCTCCTGAAATCTCTTAATCCTCCATTAACCATTGATACTTTAACTGAGAGGTTTGAGCATTTTCTACAACTGCTTGTAAGGTTTCTCCCTGTCTTGGAGTTCCTTCTATGCGGACGGTTCCTTGTAATTTATTCGTTAACACAGTCTTTTCTGAACTTGAGACACTTCCAATATAATTGCTTGCTCGAACTTCGACTTGAATCGATTTCCCAACATAGTCTTCTTTTAATTCTAAAGTCTGCTCCATTCCATCGTAAACTTCTTGTCCATCTACTAACCATCTATATTTTAATCGCTCTGCATCTTGAGGGAAATCTTTCGTCGTCGCCGTTAATGTGTCTCCCACTTTTAACGTATCACTCAATTCTACTGAACCTGTTAGATGAGGAATACTTTCATTTTCCTGACTTCTTAAAACAGTAATCATTTTTGTAATCACCGATCCCGTTGGGATATGTTCTAATTTAATCGTTAAGTCACCCTCATAATCTTTCAAATCAAGTTCGCCTGAATTTGGATCATCTGGATCTGGATATTTATAAATAAATGCGATTATAACATTTCCATCTAAGTCAAAATAGACAGTTAAATCCATATCATCATCTTCGGTCACTTCAAGATCATTTTGTGAATGTTTAATAAAAGATAATTTAAAGTTGCCTAAATCATCTGGAATATACTCTTCATCAAACTCATTAATATACTGCACAGGGAAGAGATATTCCTCCATAGCGATAGGATTAATCAGTTGAGTTTCATCTTTCTTCGGTTTAGACTCATAATAATAAGTGCTACGAGGCACATTAAGGACTTTGCACATCGCTGAAACTGAATATTTGTGTGTATTGTTTTTAATCACATTTATCTTTGTCCTAAGATCAGCGCGGCTTGCTTTAAAATATCATTTTCCATTTCCAATTGCTTAACTTTTTTACGAAGTTGGATTAACTCCTGTTCTTCTTCTGAGCGGTTATCTTTCTCCTTAAAAGAACCTGTAGAAGTTGACTGTTTAATCCATTTATCGAGTAAAGACGATGAGATATCGTATTCACGAACAATATCACATTTACGTTTCCCATTTAAATAAAGCTGGACTAATTGGTTTTTAAATTCATCTGTATACGTACGGCGTGGTCTACGAGTTTTAGTTTGGGTCATGTTAAAGCTCCTTTAGATTGATATTATTTATAATTCTACATGACCTTAAAAAAACTGTCTAATTAATTGTAACCTATCCAATAATTTCTTGTATATTAACAGCCTGTATCCAGATTGGGAGACCTCTACCGTATGTAAAACAAATTTCATCTAATCTCTTTTTATTTTGTTCGCTAATTCCACCATCTAAAATATACAAAGTAATACTATTTGCATCTTTGTTGTTTTGAAATAAAGACACCATCGAAACACCTAGAATCTCCGCAAACTTATTATCTGATGCATAAACAATATGAAAATCTGAATTTATTTCCATACATTCACCTTCTTCAAATACTGTATTCTTTTTTATAAAAATAAGTTTAACTTGCGTTCTCATCACCTAGCAGTGCTGGAATTGTCATTAAAATCAGTTTAATATCTAACCATAAATTTCTTGTTTTAATGTATTCGATATCTAGATCCACCCACTCATCAAATCCAATATGATTACGTCCACTCACTTGCCAAATACAGGTTATTCCAGGTTTTACAAGTAATCGTTGCATTTGATAATCATTATAAAGTTTTACCTCACGAGGAATCGCGGGACGTGGTCCTACAAGACTCATCTCACCTTTTAGTACATTAATTAACTGAGGTAATTCATCTAAGCTTGTCTTTGGAATAAATTTTCCTACTTTCGTAATCCGTGGGTCATCTTTGATTTTAAAAACAGGACCTGTTTGTTCATTTAAATGCATCAATTCTTGAATTCTATCCTCAGCATCCACATACATACTTCGGAATTTATACATTTTAAAAGTGTTAGGATACTGTCCTACACGGACTTGTTTAAAGATAATCGGTCCCTTAGGATCTTCAATTTTAATCAAAATGGAGACTATCAACATTAAAGGAGAAGCTAGAATCAGACCTGTTATTGCAACGACTATATCTAATAATCGTTTTAAGAAAAGATATAGCTTTGTATCATTTACAATTTGTTTACCTTGTTTCAATAAAACTATTTCCACTACTTCATCACCTTCTATCTAATTCGATTTTAAAAAAAGAGACTATATCTAACATGAAGATAGATTTAGTCCCTTTTCAAACGCAAAAAACAGAATCATACCATGATACTCAAACTAATCTATCTTAATGTATTAGATTGTTTCTTTCTCCCTGAACCTAATTTCGTCTCTTTTTCTTTAATTCATTTTCTTCATAGTAACCATAATACTGATACCCGTAATACCCTTTTTTACTTACTGGTATCATTGTCATCGTTACGCCTAAAATACGAGCCCCAACATTCTCAAGTAGTTTTTTTGCACGTTTTGCCCCATCAATATCAGTTTTCCCCGATGCCACTACTAAGATGATTCCATCTACAATGGCTGATAAAATAGCCGCATCTGTTACCAATCCAACTGGAGGTGCATCAATTAAAACAATGTCATATCTTTTTTTTAACACTTCCAATAAATCTTTCATTCTTTTTGACCCCAATAACTCTGATGGATTTGGGGGAATCGGACCACTAGTAATGACTGTTAAATCAGATCCAGCCACTTGAATCACATCTTCAATCTCACTTTGTCCTGATAGTAACGTCGTGACACCTTTTGTATTCGTTAATTTAAAAATCCTGTGAAGACGCGGCTTACGCAAATCACAATCTATAATCGCAACTCTATTTCCAGCCTGAGCAAAGGTTTCTGCTAAGTTTGAAATGGTCGTTGATTTTCCTTCTCCAGGCCCTGAACTGGTTACACAAATAGTTTGTAAATTTCCATCGATATTTGAAAATTGAATATTCGTACGAAGGGTGCGATATGCCTCGGCAACTGGTGATTTTGGATTTGATATTGTAATTAAGTCACTCATCATTTCACATCCTCTTTCCTATTTAAGTTTTTTTTCCATTTCAATATCTGGGATAGCTCCAATAAGCGGTAATCCTAATTGACGTTCAACATCTGTTGGAATCTTCAAGGTACGATCTAAAAATTCTAATATAAATGCAAGCCCTACACTCACCATCATACCAAAAACACCTGCAATGGCCATATTCATGATTTTATTTGGTTTGACAGGACATTCAGGTACTTGGGCTGTATCAATGGTTGACACGTTGTCAATTTCCATAATGTTTTTAATTTCTTTTTTAAAAACATCCGCAATCGTATTTGTCAGTAAAGTAGCGGTCTCAGGATTTGTATCACTAACTTTAATTCGAATGATTTCGGTATCATTCACCTTAGAAACTGTAATCTTTTTTGATAATTCTTCAGCTGTTAAATCTAAATTTAATTGCTTTATCACAGCTTCAGAAATACTTCGACTCTTAATAATTTCACTATAAGTATTCACAAGTTTTTGGCTCATGGTTAAATCATTATAAGTCATAATACTTTCCTGATTTTGTTTATAACTAACTAATAACGTTGATGAGGATTCATAAACAGGTGATAAAATAAAAAAAACTAATAACCCCTGCTATAATGACAGAAGTTGCGGTAATACTACAAATCATTAACCAACGTTTTTTTAGGACATTAAAAATGTCTCGCAAATCAATTTCATATTCTGTATTTTCCATGTTCAACTCCCCTTCTTCATCCTTCTATTTATTAATTCGACTTCACACAAAAAACTATTTCTTCAAAAACAAAACCATTATAGCACCTTTTCTTTTCCCCCTTCGGTCATTTCACGACTTATTTCGACACATTCAAGAACGACCGATTCAGGCAACTTTTATTTATTCTATATTTTTCTAATGATAGCTATTTCAAACCTAAAACCAGATTTTTCTTATATTTATTTAAAATTAATTGATTCCTGATTTCATCGCATCGAGTAAAATCACAGATCAGTTTCATGTATTAAATTGATGGTATAAAAAAAAGCCATAGTGAAATCATTTTTTGACTTCACTATGACTTTTTTTGCAATCTCATTAAACTTAAATCGTATGAATCATTGACTATATATATCAGAAAAATCTTCTATTTGGCTATAAGCCTTCTATTGTTTCATGAATCATATCATGTTGATGACTTATCGTTTCACTATCCTTATAATAACCATAAATATTCTCATGAGCATCACTTGCTAACTTCACATAATCCTGTAATAGATACACCGGTTCATATCCTTTTTATTCTTTATTCTCCACTCACCATTAACTGAATCACCATTCCAAGAAGTAAAATGGCCGTCGTTCCAACCCCTGTTAACATATACTTCTCATGATCATTTTTCCAGTGATGGCGATGCTCCCGTTTTTTCTTTTCTCGCTTTTGGCGTTTCTTTTTCGACTTTTCATCCTCTTCCTCTAAATCCTCCTCCACCTCAACTTCTTCTACAACCTGCGTCAACGCATAAAAATGAATCGCCAAATCTAAACATAAATGATATCTCTTACGCGAAAAATTCATCTCAAGCGTCTTCTTAAGTTTCGCATAGCCCTCTTCACTCCAATGATTCACATCATAATCTAAAATCTCATAATTATGGCGCTGGAAGATAAGTGAATCATTTTTAACTAAATCGTAGCATGTGATTAAAAAGTCGGCATCGTCTGGACACAACGTCAAAACGTCCACCAACATGTTTCGCACTGTAAAAATACTGCGCTTCCTGATATTCACCTTAAATTCATTTAAAAAAGCTTCTTTCTCTTCAGGTAACATAAAAAGATTCCCCCTTTTCTATCTTTACAACCCTGACTCATCACATTCCTACAAACTAACTTTAGAAGTTATAAAATATTTTTATTTCAAACAAATTACAACGTCTTATATCTCATTTTATTCAAAAAACGATACCGAATATGACACATTCATCCAAAAACCTGTTATAAAAATAGTCTTTTTACGAAACACTACACATATATTAAGTCAAAAAGGAGAATAACGGTATGAAAAAACCTCCTAAAATAAAGCAAGTAGAAAGCTTTGTCGTGACTAAACGTCGCCACCATCCGCATCATCTCTTTAAAAATGCCCCTAAATCACCTTCGTACTTCGTCACCTTCGAAATTCAAGATGGAAGCCAACTCGAACTTGAAGTCCCATACGAATACTTTACCTTCTTTATAGAAGGAGATGAAGGAGTTCTTTACTACCAAGACCGTGCCTTCCTGTCCTTTGAAAGAACCAAAAGATTATAAAAAAACAGCCAAAATGGCTGTTTTTTATACTTTTGGAGTCCGTTCAAAAGAAACAAATAAGTGTCCTTGAAATTGTAATAATCCCTCATCTCCCTCAATCATATATCCATATTGATTGGAAGGAACACGAAGTTCCATCCGTTGTCCGGTTATAAATTCAAAAGTAACATCATATGTCGTAGAAGTTGAGTGATGTATATTGTCATTCATTGAATGATGATGCCTCGAAATATTCGTCCGATTCGCTACCACAATTCCCCCATTAGCGGATAAAACCTACTTTGCAGGATGGGGGCCCCGCACTTTCCGTTTGAATTGGCTTCGATTTATCCTTCGCATAATGAATACCTGAATAAATAAACATCCCAATTATGATACAAAAGATCATAATAAAAAATTACCCCATCCATTGAGGAGAGCTAAGACTCACTCTTCGAGTTTCGTACTTAGTTATCAACTAGTGAAAAAAATGGATCGTACATCAAAATTCCCCCTTACCTGATCTCACCCTTATAGCATCATCAGTATAAAAATATATTAAATAATGGAAAAACGAAGAAACATAAACAATTAAACATCTAATCATAAAAAAACAGCCAAATAGCTGTTTTTTTATTAAATTCTGCTCAGGAATTTGTTTTATTGGTGAAACCATACCTTTCACGCATCTAATACATTATATGGATTTTTCAGTTAAAAGATACCTGATTCGCTACATTTTTTTCAAAATACTATGATAATAAGGAACAAAAAGGTGATTCCTAGAAAGAATCACCTTTTAAATGTAACGAAACCTTATCCCCGCCTGTCACGCTACTAATATTATATGTAATACATTCCTGCATGATGTTTTTATCGTTTAAATAATCTCACAATTTGAATCATTAACGTTGGCATAAATCCAAGGATGTAGATGATTCCAAGTTGAGATAACGTAATGTCAGTGACCATAAATAATGAATTTAAAGCTGAATTTAATAAGATTAAATTTAATAGCCCAAATCCAATAACGAATGCCCCGATACTATACTTGTTAGTAAACAATCCAAGTTTGAAGATTGACTCACGTCCACGACAGTTAAATCCGTGGAATAAACGCGCTAAGCAAAGCGTTGCAAATGCAAGTGTTGCTGCCAATCCATGACTTTCCTGAAGTCCAATGAAGTAAGCAATCATCGTAAACACCGCAATTAAAGCCCCTTGCCATCCGATTTGAATCATGGTGTCTTTATCCAAAATCGATTCTTTTTGATGACGTGGTTTGTCCTGTAATAAATTACGCGTCGATTTCTCCATTCCAATCGCGATAGCTGGTAAACTATCTGTCACTAAGTTAATAAATAATAAATGCACTGAGTAAAAGGGTACCGGTAAAGCAAATAACGTTGCAAATAAGACGCATAAAATTCCCGAGAAATTCCCTGATAATAAATACTTGATTGTATTTTTAATATTGGCATAGACATTTCTACCCGTCATAATCGCCTTCACAATCGTTGCAAAATTATCATCCGTTAAAATCATAGAAGCGGCATCTTTTGAAACTTCTGTTCCGGTAATTCCCATCGCAATTCCGATATCAGCCGCTTTAAGTGCTGGCGCATCATTCACACCATCCCCTGTCATCGCGACTAAATGTCCAAGTTCTTGCCAAGCTTGTACAATACGAATTTTATGAGCCGGAGCAACACGCGCATACACTGAAATCTGTTCTAACTTTTCATGTAACTCGGCATCAGACATCGCATCGAGTTCGTTTCCATCTAAAACAAGATCCCCCTCTTGATAAATTCCAATTTGCTTAGCAATACTTTTTGCGGTTACTTTATGATCCCCTGTAATCATAATTGGCTTAATTCCAGCCTGTAAACAGTCCGCTACCGCCTCTGCACTTTCAACACGAGGAGGGTCCATTAATGAAATCAATCCAAGGAAGGTTAAATCGTACTCATCCTCAAGTGTTAGAGCCGAATCATCATGTGTTTTCATCGCAAATCCAAGTACTCGAAGTCCTTGCTCTGCAAACTGCTGATTCGTTTGTTCAATTTTCTCAATTTGTTCTGGTGTGAAATCAAAAATTCCATCTGGTGTTAAAACAGAGGTACAACGTTTGATTAATTCATCGGTTGCCCCTTTAACAAACATCGTATACTCGCCACCCACTACTTGAAGTGTACTCATCATTTTACGATCAGAATCAAATGGTAGTTCTGATAATCTCGTATATTCTTGACGTAAATCTAATTCATCCATTTGATATTTTTCAAGTAAATCAACTAAAGCAAGTTCTGTTGGATCTCCAATTCGCTGATCAGCTGTTGTCGTGGAATCATTACAAAGACCGCACGCTAAAATTAATAAGTGATCCGCTTCTTGATGTGGATTTAACCCATCTGCATCGACTAAATGATGGTTGACATAAACTTGCTGTGCAATCATTTTATTTTGGGTTAACGTTCCTGTTTTATCTGAACAAATCACAGACACTGACCCTAAACTTTCCACACTATTTAAATTTTTAATGATGGCATTTTCTTTCGCCATTTTTTGTGTCCCAATCGCTAAAACAATCGTTACAATGGATGCTAATGCTTCTGGTATTGCGGCAACCGCTAAAGCTACAGCAAACATCATGGCATCAAGCGTCGTTGCTCCTTGTAAATCGTTTAAAATATAAACAAAGATACAGATTCCAATAATGACGAATGATAACTTTTTACTGAAGTTATCTAAGTTACGTTGAAGCGGTGTTTTACGCGCCTCTGTTTCATTCATCATCGTGGCAATTTTACCAATCTCGGTCTCCATCCCAACGTTTGTGACAATCGCAGTTCCACGACCATAAGTCACAAGACCGCTCGAGAAAACCATATTAATTTGATCTCCAAGAGGACAATCTTGTTTCTCAATCATCGCTGTACTTTTATCAACACTCACCGATTCACCGGTTAGGGAGCTTTCATTAACTTGTAAACTGTAAGCTTCAATTAAGCGTGCATCAGCACTGACAACATCTCCCGCTTCAAGTAATAAAATATCCCCAATCGTTAATTCAGTCGATGGAATTTCTTGCTTGATTCCACCACGAATGACTTTTGCCTGCGGTGTCGATAAAGCTTTTAAGCTTTTTAAAGATTGACGTGCCTTAACTGTTTGCACGGTTCCTAAAATCGCATTTAATGAAATGACAACTAAAATAACGATGGCACTTTCTAAATGACCCGAAAGCATTGAAATAACAGCTGCCGCAATTAAGATTAGAACTAAAAGGTCCTTAAATTGCGAAATAAATACCATGAAGACAGATTCTTCTTTTTCCTCAAGCAATTGATTTGGCCCATATTGCTCAAGACGTTTAATCGCTTCTTCCTCACTTAAACCTAAATGAGATGTTCGATAGCGAGAACATACTTCTTCAATCCCTTGCTCATAAACCTTTTTCTCCACTTTAATTCCTCCTCGTATCCTAACATACACTGAATTTTAAAAGGACAAACCATCCCACTAATGGTGAAGAAGCCCTCACCCGTGCAAGGTTTTAAAGGTTAAACTTTTTATCCATCTCTTTTCAAGATCATCGCAACAATAAAATAATCATCCAACTGTTTGACTGAACCGATAAGTTCTATGCTTCTTTTTGGCGGCTCTTTTTTAAAATTAAAAGACCGATGACGGCACAGCCAAGTAATAAAAGAATCCATTTACCTGAATCATAATATCCCATGACGTTTTTCCATTCATCTGCTAACCAATAACCAAGCCCCATCAGTAACGTATTCCATACCGCAATTCCTAATGTTGAAGCAAGTAAAAAGGTACTGACACGTTGTTTCGTGATTCCTGCGATAAAGGAAATATAGGTTCTAAATAACGGAATGACACGTCCAAGTCCTACTGAATAAGTTGCATACTTTGCATAAAACTGACGTGTTGATTCAATTCCTTTTCGTGTACTCGGATACTTTTTCATCATTCGATCGATCACTGCGTTTCCACCTGTATATCCGATACTATAACAAATCATTGAGCCTATTAAACCAGCCATAATACTGATTAAAATCGCAAGCATAATTGAATCTCCACTTGCTAAAACCATGGCTCCTGACAGTGGTAGAATCACTTCACTTGGAAGTGGGAGACACGCATATTCTAAAATTATAAATAAAAACATGGCGACGAGTCCGTACTGCGTCATAAATTCAATCATTAAATCCACTCTTGGTTCACTCACCCTTCTTAAATGTATAACCGTTTCTCTTAATCATATTGAGGATGAGAATTCTTTATTACCAGTTTATTTCGATGTTTGCTGTGAGATGGATAACATGAGAACTCGTATTTTTGGCAACAAAAAAACGAGCCTCATTAAAAGCTTAACTCCTTTTAATAAAGCTCGTTTAAATTTGATTGACGATACAAATCAAGCAAAAAATAGTATGAGCCTTATTAAAAGTCCGATTACTTCTAATAAGTCTCGTTTAATGAAGTCGTTAGCAAAATCATAAAAAGATGAATTAAGCTACGTCCTTCACGACATGACCAGAGGAACTACCCTACTATCATTTAGTATTGCCCAAGTACTTGATTGTTAACATAAATCAAATACAAGGGACCTCCTCGCGATTGTTGACCATGTCTCACCAAAATCAACATTTGGTGTGAACTACTCCCTTATTTATAACTAATATAACATCAATTTATTATTTTGTGAACCCCCATTTTGAATTTTTCCCATATATTTCTGTCAGTGATTGAAGTAGAAATTTAAACCCTCATCTTTTTTGTGCACGATCGGCGACACGATTAATAGGATGCATAGCTATAGCTACAGGTTTTCATCTATTATTTAAATTGAAGAGGTTGTAAACTTATTATTACCACGCTGTCTTGATTTTTCTAAGTTGTTCGTTGCCAACTTAATTTGTTGATCGATTGCCTCTTCTGAATCTAGGATGCCGCTGCTAATCCCTGCACTAATCGTCAAACGTCTATCTTTTAAATCGGTTGAATTTTCAATATTTAAATCGTAGATTGTTTGCATTAAATGCATTAAATTAGGAACAAATGCCTCCTTTGAATGATACGACACAATAATAAATTGATTGCCCAAATGACGTGAAATATATTCATTTTCAAAAATCTCTTTAATACAATTTACCAAAGTTTTTAAGGCGGTCTACCTGATTAATCATCGATCACGAAAATGTTTAGGTTGGAAAACTTCATCCGAATTATTTCATGAGCAAGTGTCGCACTTATATTGATAATTCATCATAAAAAAAGATTTTTGTAGTTGATTTATCCATACTTTTATACAGTAAAGGTATTACATCCTCTTTGTCTTGAAACTTCTAAATGGTGTGACGCTACTTTAATATAGTGATCGATATCCTGCTTAGAGTGAATGATGCCGCTACTTAATCCTGCACTAACCGTCATTCGCCTATGCTCTAAAACAAGTGTATTGATAATATTCAAGTCATATATCATCTGTAAAAGTTTTTTTACTTTAAGAACACAATTTTCTTTAGAGTCAGTGGAAACAATAATAAAGAAATGCCCCGAATGACGGGCAATATACTCTTGAGTAAAGGTGTTTTTAATTTGATTCGACAATATTCTAATAATATGATCGCCATTTAAGTATCCGTAAACTTCATTATATCGCTTTAAATCATCATACTGAACAACGGTAAACGTCAATTCTTGCCCGAAATATTTTTCTAATCTGTTATATAGAGCAGACTTCGTTAAAGTATGGGTCAAAGAATCAAAATCTTTTTGAGCTTCGACTTCCGTCACTAAATCTAGTATTCTCTTTTTATGATTGGATATTAAATACACAATCGACCCTATGCCCATTGTTGTGATTGATATCATAAAGAATAAAACAATCCTTTTGCTTACATTTCGATTTTGTCTCTCTTCTTTCGTTTTAAGATAAATCTCATTTAAATCAATAAGGTCATCATCAAGTAATTCATTATCAACAATCTGAGCACGACTCTTCATCGCATCATAAGCCAATGAATAATGATTAAGCTTTAAACTTTGATTGACAATTTCATCTAACAAACTAATTTTACTAATGAAATATATGTCAGAAGATGCAATTTTTTTATACAAGTCAATATACTGCTCAATGATTTGATCACTTTTTTCACCTTTTAAGACCAAAATATCTAAGTCTATTTTTTGTATCCAATAGTTTAACATCGCATGGAGACTTGTCTCATTTTTTTCGTAAATAACTCGTGCTCGATTAAGATAAATCTTTGCAATCTCTGGTTTATTTTCAAAAACTGACAATTCTGCTTGTAATAATTCTACCCAAAACTGTAACCAAATTTCGTGATCCGTCATCGAATTTTTAACACTCTCGATGTGTTGATTCAAAAATTCAATGGCATGATCATATCCATAAACCACTCGTAAAGATTTAGCTAGCTGCTCAAAATAAGTGATTAAATCAAGATCTCCCCATGTTAGCAAACAGGGATATAGCGTTTCAACTGCTTCTTCATAATTTTTATTTAAAAAATAGGCGTTTCCTAATTCAATTGTAATCGCTCGCTGGAGATTTTTATAATCGTTCCAAACAGATACTTCAAAAGCATCTAACAGATAGTTAATGCTTTTACTATATTGGCCAGAGAACAAATAAATTTTAGCTAATAACCTTAAATTTTGAATTTCTTGAAATGGTTCTTGTTTTTTAGTTTTATTAGACTCCAATATTTTTATAATTTGTGCTTTGTAATCTTTTGTAACATCTAAGGCCTGTGAGAATCGATAATTCAAACTCATCACTTCCGCTTCATCGTCTTTAAAAGCTTGAAGCGCCAAATTATAATACTCAAATCCTTTTTCGATTTTCCCTTGATGAATCGCATTAAAGCTTAACTCTCGATAGACCATTCCACATAAGGTATCACAATGCATGCTATCTATACTTAATGCTCGATAATAATAATCATTTGATTGATTATAATCTTCATTTAATGATTCAATATAACCTAAAGAAAAATAGCTGTGTTTTAGCGCGTCACGGTGTTCGGTTCCTTCAACTTCTTGTTGAATTTTATCCTTATAAAATTTAAGATTATTTTTTAAATCATCTTCCTGAATTGTCCCTATTTTATTCAAAAAATCTTTCGTCATAGGAGGTAATGTTAAATAATCAACAGCTAAACCTATACATATGACAGTCACGATAATAAAAAAAATTAATATTGCCTTGAAAGATTTTGACTTCAAAACCATCTCTCCCCTATTCAAACCCAATCCAATTCACTTCTATCACAAAGGTATCATATTTTCCTACAATATAACAATATTTTCAACAATTATACACAAAAATCCTGATAAATTTTTATCAGGATTTTTTTATTTCATTCGAATACAGCGTCTACCTTCACGATAATAAAGACCATAACAACGATTACATGAGACACACTTTGATTTGTGGCCTGCTTTTAATTGTCTAACCAGATTTGGTTCACAAATAAAAGGACGGCAAAATGAAATCATGTCGATTCCATTTTGCAAAACGTGCTCAATATCAGATAAGGTTCGAATTCCTCCCACTAAGATTAATGGAACAGTTGTTAATTCTGCTAGTCTTGAGGCACGTTCTAAATAGTAATTGTGATCGGTATATTTTTTCTTGCCAAAGTCGCATCCGCTTAGTTCGACTGCTTCCACTCCTAGAGTTTCAAGTTCATTGAGCATATAAAGTAAATCTGATTCATACGCTTCGTCATTTAGTTCAACATTACTATTGATTTTTATAAATATTGGATAATTTTCTCCGCAAGCTTGTTTGATTCCTAATATGATTTCGCGTGGGAACCTGAATCTATTTTCCACGCTCCCACCATACTCATCCTGTCTTAAATTATGTTGGGGCGTAATGAATTCACTTAATAGATAACCGTGAGCCATATGAACCTGTACGCCATCAAATCCCGCTTCTTTTGCGCGTTTTGCGGCATCAATAAAAGCGTGGCGAATGCTTTTCAACCCTTCATGCGTTAATGCCAAAGAAGGCGTATCTCCCCGTAGCCATAATTCTGAAGGTCCAACTGGTTGTGCTACCCTTGCTTTTGCTCCTGCATGCGCAAGTTGTGCAATAAACTTACTATCATACTGGTGAACAGCGTCGACGACTTCTTTTAACCTTGGAATAACAGCATCACAATCAATGGCATTTTGATCCTCACTCGCACGTCCTTCTTTCGAAACATAAAGATGTCCCGTCATAATTAAACCCACCTGGTTTTTCGCTAATTCCTCATATATTTCTAACTGTTTATCACTCATCAATCCATTACATTCTTGAGCATAATCGTGTGTGGCGGAGCGCACAAAACGATTGATTAATGATAAGTTTTTTAACTCCAATGCTTTAAATGGACTCATCGAAATCCCTCCCGTTAATTCTCACATCTCTAATTACTACTGTAGTCTATTTTAAACACACAAACAACCCTTCAAATAATATCCCATGGTTAAAAATAAAGAAAAGCTATGAGCCTTTTTACTACATAGCTTTAATATGATCTGTGAAATGGATGATCCCTTTCTTCAAGAGGAAACCTAGCTTCGCTAGGATAGGCCCCCCCATTCTTTTTTAGACTGTCACCTTATTTGATCCACGTTTTTTAGATAACTCTAATTTATAAGTCGCATCATTAATATGTTGATCAACCTGTAATTTGGTTAATACTTTACCAGTCGATAATCCTGCACTAATCGTCACACGTCCATCGACTAGATTAGATGTATTCTCTATATTTTCATCATACATCTTTTCTAATAAATACTCCAATTTCAATAAACAAGCTGAACGATCATTAGGTGAAACGACAATAAAATGATGCCCTGCATGTCTTGCCACATAAGCCTCCGGGAAAGTTGTCTTAATTAACTGAGCTAGCTTTTGAAGCACCCTATCTCCAGTTAGATAACCATATACCTCATTATAACGTTTAAAATCATCAATATTAATCACCATAAAATTCAATAAATCATCTTGACCCATATGAACTTCAAGACAGTCATACAACGCTTCTTTCGTTAAGGTGTTCGTTAATGTATCCACATCTTGCTTCGCTTTAATCTCATTCGATAAAGCTTTAATTCGAGATTGCTTCTTGAAAATAATACAAATAAGAACTCCTACACCCCCAACCAATAGGGTACCTATTATACTCACGATTAATTTCATCATGATCTGATTTTGTTTAATCTGATCTAATATCATCTCATAAAATTCACTAATATTAAAGGAATCATTTTTAATATCAGTACTTTTAAAATTGCATAATCTTTCATTTAGATATTGATATCCTAATTCATAATTATTAATCTCAATACTCTGTTTAACCACCTGCTCCAATAAATTGATCTTAGCTGTGACATAAATTTCTGAATCAACAATTTCTTTATATAATTGGTCATATCTATCTGCAATTTCTTGATTTCTTATTCCAGTTTGCACTAAATAATCTAATTCAACTTTCTCTTTCCAAAGATACAATGTTGTCTCTTGCAACTCCTCGTTACTTGTATAAACTTTATCCAAGTGTTGAATAAGGTCATTTGCTTCTGCAACTTTTCCTTCATTAATTGCTAAACTAGCACGAATCCATGTATACCAAAAGTCTAACCATTCTGATGATTCAACAGATAATTGACTCACATAATCATTCAAAAATTCAATTGCTTTATCGTATCCCTGAACCACTCGATAAGATTCTACAAGCTGAGGAATATATGAGATAAAATCGTCTTTTTTGTTTCTTGGAAAAAGACTTTCTAAAATTGAAATAGCTTGTTCATAATCCCCATTTAAAAAATAAGCTTGTCCTAGCTTAATTGAAACTTCCTCTTGAATAATTTTATAATCATTCCATACACTCACCTTATATGCATCCAGTAAGTACATGATACTCTTTTCATAATATCCACTAAGCAGATAAACATTAGTTAATAAGCGATGAGCTTCTAAATAATCATACTCATTCACATTTTTATCTATCACAAATTCTAGTAGTGGGATACTAGACTGAGGATTACTAGAAAACTCAACGATTCCTTGAGAAAAACGTCGATAAAGACTTGATTTAAGTTTTATCATATAAAATTTTGAAACATTTTTTTCTGCTAATTCAAAATAATAATTAGCACTTTCTTCATCGTTTAAAGCTAGGGCATTATAAGCCAACTCTTTGTATAAATTAATACAAATAGTTGAACTTGAATCTTCCCCAATACTTAAGGCTTTTAAATAATAATGAGTTGATTCTTCAAAATTCCCATCTAAAGCCTCTAAAAAGCCAAGTGCATAAAATCCTTTTTGAAGATCTGATCGCCTTGTCATCTGTGATAATTCAGCTAAAATCTGAGACTTGTATTCCTCGACTTGATTTTCTTCCCATGAATAAATAGAAAAATGATCAATTTGATTAACGACTTCCTTTGTAACTGTTGAACGGTTCCATTCTATCAGCATAAAGACAAAACATAAGCATAAAAGTGCAGTCATTATTTTAATTGATCCCTTTAAATATTTTATCTTCAATCAAACACCCCCTTCTCAAATGTCAACAATCCCATGAGCACATCACACCTAGCTTCGCTAGGATGGGGACATTTTAAATTCTAATGATACTGATCTATAAAAAGATGCACATGGAGTTAAAAATTGACATGAACTTAAGTCTCATTGCTTTCCTCCCCTAATAAATCAGATTTCAAATGATTTAATTCCATATTGCCTGTTATATTTATTACAAAATTATACAAAAAACATCTTTTATTATCTTAACATTTCTAACAAAATACATCAATATGTGTTCCTAATTTATTCCATTTTAACATCAATATGGATACTTTTTTAAAAAAATCGGGTAAATGATTACATTAAGCCGATTTTATCCATTATTGTGGCTTTTCTAATGTAATTGAAAATACAAATTGATGTCGACACTCATCATAATCAAAATATGTACTTCCATTATACTTAGCCACAGCACGTTTAATATTTTCAACTCCATAACCATGCTGACCCTTTTGAATCTTTGTACTTTTCAATTTCCCCTTCGAAATAATAGGGGCCACATCGCAACTATTCACCACTTTGATGATGACATACGTCTGATTAAAAGACGACATCGTAAATTGAATTTCCTTTTGTTCACTTTTCTCACAACTCTCAATCGCATTATCAAGCATATTCGTCAAAATAATCGTCATCTCTTTAAAATCCACAAAATCTAGTGACACGTGTTCAATCCGTTTCGTAAAGGTAATGCCTATTTTCTTCATCTGAGAAATCTTATCATTCAAAATAATATCTACCAATCGATTTCCCGTAATCACAATCGACGACAACTGATTCAAATCTTCATAAACACTATCAATATAATGACTTGCCTCTTCCGGTGTCTGTTGATTAATAAAACCTTTTATACAAATAAGATGATTTTTAATATCATGAGCTAGCTGATTAATTTGATCATTCTTTCTTAATAGTACCTTGTTGTGCTCGATAATCATCCGATTTTGTTCACGTTCGTTCTCAATTTCCTTTGATTTCATGTACTTAAATGTTGCAATCCCACCTAATATAGCGATGATAAATGAAGCACACGCAATTCCTATTGCAACATGAATCTGGGTTTCAAAATTTTGTTCAAAAGCCTTAAATTCAGACATTGTTTGCCGATAAAAATCTTTCATGGGGGTACTAGTTAACACAACTAAATCATACGGAGCATACAACTCAGCATATAACATATCCTGATTGTCATTGTTTTGAACATAACCAAAATAAGTTCCATTATCCTTTAGCCCCCCTAGCATTTCTTCTAAAACATAACGTCCCCTATCATCTTGATAGGTTGTATTAATATAGCATCCTTGTCTTGCACAACTTGGTGAGACACTTATCCCTTGAATGACTTTAGCAAATTTATCTCCACCTTTATAATCAACAATTTCGATTAAGGTGTAAATCGATGTTAAATTAGGATTTTCGTCGAACGCGTCTTTTAACATTCCTTTATACATTGTCTTTAAATCGGAATCTGAAATCCCAATAATTACAATATACCGATCCTCTCCCACCATATGCTGCCTCCATAGTGCAAGATCAAAGAATAAATCACTATACAGGATATCCTGTGCAAGTATCATATTATTTTGTTTAAATTCAGCTACCACGGTTTGATGGTGTTGATCGTAGACCCTAATTTGTAAATCTTTGTAGACAGAAGTTAAAAAAATAAACATCTCCATAATATCCTTGTCTTGTTCAGATTTTTCAATGATATATTCATGGAGGATTGAATCGACAACATTTAACGATTTATTATAATCTTCAATCAGATAATCAAAATCAATATTCACTCTAATCATCAACTCATTAACATCATTTTTCAATTTACTTTGTTCCACTTCAATTAAAGATTGCGTTAAACAATTAATATTGTTTTGATAAGCCACCTGCATAATCCTAATATAAATCCATATTAAACCAAAAACGACGATCCCAATAATAAGAATAGCATTAAGGTAAATTCGCTTTTCCGAGTTGTTTTTTTGCATTCTTATCATCCTTTCTAAATAAAAAAAACGCCCATTGCTCTCAAGGGGCGTTTTTATTAAAGTTGACTAATATAACGAACAAAACTCGTTTTAAAACCTTTATATTTCCTTAATGACATATAAACTTCTTCACCTGTTGTCAATGTCACTTTATCCCGAGCAACTAATTTTACATATTTTAAATTTACTAAATAACTTGAATGGGTATATTCAAAATGATGAATCGCTAAACGATGATACCAACTATTTAAATTATAGCTACTTGTATAGATTGCTTCAGGTGTATGAATTAAAACTTTTCGACCTGATATTTCTAAATATGTGATATCCTCAATTAATACTTTCTCTAATGCCCTTTCACTACGAGCAGAAATATATTTTTTTGCAGTATTTAATTCTTCAATTAAGGAAGTCAACGCTTCAGTTAATTCATCCTGCTTTAACGGTTTGATTAAAAATCTTGATGCCATGACCTTATATCCTTCTGGCCAATAATGTTCATAAGCTGTAACAAAAATGATTTTACTTTTAGGACACGTTTTTCTAATTTCTTTGGCCACTTCTATCCCATTAATCCTAGGCATCTCAACATCTAGAAAGATGACATCATATTCAAAATAATTTTTTTCTAAAAAATCTTCACCACATTCAAAATAATCAATCTCAAACTTAATTCTACACTCACTTCCATAAGCCTTTAAACTGTCAATTAACTCAACTGCTTGAATTCGCGAATCTTCACAAATTGCAATTTTATACATTATTTCACCACCATTAATCCGCAAACTCTCCTAAGTTAACATTTTAACAAGCAAACTATACCTAATCCAAGTTTAAATCGTCAACCTATTTTTTCCTTTTTCTTTTGAGATTAAGACTAAATCCTGTGCTTTTTTTAGATATTTATCTAAATTAATCGATGAATCTAAATTACCACAAACAATTCCCACACTTAACGTCATACGTAAATCTCTTAAATTCGTCACATGTTCAATATTTAAAGCATATGTTTTATCAATCAATTGTTGTGCACGCTGTGCTGCTCTCATTTTATCATCTTGTGTCACAATAATAAACTGTTGTCCATTATGTCTCGTCAACAATCCTTCTTTAAACTCACTCTTAATTAACTCAAATACTTGCTCAATCACCTGATCTCCAGCAATATATCCATATGTCTCATTGAACTTTTTAAAATTATCTAAATCAACAACAAAAACACTTCCATTTGGATATTTCTCCGAGCATTGATCATATAACTGTTGTAACGTTAAAGCTTCCATCTCTTTATCAGGTAAGTCTTGTTTTTTAGAACGTAAACTTTTTCGTTTTTTATTATAACAAACAAACAAAATCGTTGCGAGTAATCCCCCAACAAGAATCCATCTGCCTATTATTAAGGATGGATTCTTATCGTCAACTTTATCACTCATCGTATTTTTAAGATTTTCTTCAATCAAATTAATTTGAATCAAACTTTCTGATTTTAATGGGGTAGGGATTTGACTTGCAAAGTAAAAAGCTTGTTCATAATTTTCTAACTCAAGATTTTTTTGAATGATATCCTTTAACAATAAAATTCTTAATACCGAATCAATATCCCCTTTCATTACCTCTTCATAAAAATCTGTATAAAAATCAAGCAGTTCTTGCCCCTCGAACTTAATGTCACCATAGAGCTTATTTTTAAAAACATTTAGAGACTGAATTTCATAGTTCCCCTCCGCCTCAAATTCGGCTGCCAATAATTGTTCTAATGCTTTTTCCTTTTGTCCATCCTCAATATATAACTTGGCTCTAATGAGTGACTTGTAACCCTCTTCATACTCACTCTCTTCTAATACTGAGTTAACTCTTTCATCTTCAATCAACTCTAAGGCTTTCTCAATCCCGTGCTCGTTAGCAATACTATAAATATACGGCCCGAACATATAAAAAGGAATTTCCTCTTGCCTTGCCACAATTAAATCTTCATAGATCGAAATCACATTCGTATAAGATTCATTGACATACTCATTAATAACTAAACTACTAATGCCACAACTTAGTAAGTCTTCATAGCCATAAGTTTGAGCCAGTGTGATAGCTTTTAGGGCATACTGATTCGATAAATCTATCTGTAAAGTTCCTAAATAAAGATTCTTTAAGATTAAGCAACTCATAATATTTTGATAAACATCTGAACTAAGTTCTATAGACTCTTGTAATAATTGGACTGCTTGATCAGTATTCACAAGTAGATTAATGTAATCTTTAGCTCGCATCTGATAAATCAGCGATAACAACTGATCATTCTCACTCTCAATAGCAAAAGATTTAGCGTATTCAAAATACTCATCTGATTTAGGATTATTCTCAAGATATAAATAATTTTTAGAAATCCCCATCAATACGATTGCTTCTACTTCTTCAGGTTGATTTTTTCCAATAGATAATTCCTTTACAAAGTAATTATTTGATTCTTCATACTCTCCTTGATAAAAGTTCACATATGCTAGATAAGAATAAGCTTTTTTTAATTCATTCCGATTTTTACTGTCATCGAGCCTCTCAATGACCTCTTTCTCATAGCTTACTAACACATCTGGGGTTAGACTCATGAGCTGATGATCTAAATTCTCAATAAACTCACTTAACTCTAACGATTCTGTTGTTTCCTTATGATGAATACCGATTCCAACGAGTGTTCCCAAAAGGAGAAGGACGAATAAAATCCTCTGCAAAATGATCCACCTCAATATATAAATTTTAGACAACCATCCCCTGTTGTCTACGTCTCTTAGCTTCTAAAAAGTTAGCACTAAATAAATAGGTCTTTTAAAATTGTAAGTTATGATTTAAAAGATAGTTTATCAAAATAAACACCTAAAATGTAACTCCCTACTCTGCTACAATAAATTATATTCCCCACCATCATATCACCATAAAAAAAAACAAAACAACAATTCACGTAATAATGTCATAAAAACCGACAAAAAAGAATGTATTATTTCAATTAAGATATAACGCTTTCCCAACATATATCATATTAGGATTAGTGATCCCATTCAACTTCACTAATTCGGAAACCGTTGTACCATATTTAGTCGCAATCGCCCACAACGTATCCCCTGCTTTCACTGTATATTCAGTCGCTTCAACTCCACTCAATTCACCTGGCATTTGTAATACTTCCCCGACATAAATCACATTAGGATTACTAATATCATTCAATTTCACTAATTCAGAAACCGTTGTACCATATTTAGCCGCAATCGCCCACAACGTATCCCCTGCTTTCACTGTATATTCAGTCGCTTCAACTCCACTCGATTCACCTGAAATTTGTAATACTTCCCCGACATAAATCACATTAGGATTACTAATATCATTCAATTTCACTAATTCAGAAACCGTCGTACCGTATTTATTCGCAATCCCCCACAACGTATCCCCTGCTTTCACTGTATATTCAGTCGCTTCAACTCCACTCGATTCACCTGGCATTTGTAATACTTCTCCGACATAAATCACATTAGGATTACTAATATCATTCAACTTTACCAATTCAGAAACCGTCGTACCGTATTTATTCGCAATCGCCCACAACGTATCCCCTGCTTTCACCACATAATCAACCGTCGTCTGTGGTTGAGACGGAATCTCAGGTTTTGAAACCTCAACTGAAGATAAGAAAATACCATCCGTAAAATAATCTAAATCAACTGAATTCGTTTCAATCCCATTAACTTCTCCTGCATCACTATATTGAAAACCAACCCAGTTGGACCATTTTCCATTATCCTGTGGCTCAGATCCCCCGTAATCTGCTACCCATAGTGGATAGCTGGCTATCTCATCATTCCAAATGTTAATCGCATTATAACTATCACTATATACGACGACCTCTTTCCCACTCAAAGCTTCAACCTCTTGAATAAACGCTAATCCAACCTCATTAATCTCCTCATTATTCAACAATCCAAACGACTCAAAATCCATCGCTAACCGGCAATCATATGAATAATCTTCAACAAGTGACACAAAAAAAGACGCCTGATTCTTTGCTTCCTCCACACTCATCGCTGTCACATAATGATAAAAACCAACTTTTAACCCTGCTTCATTCGCCTTCTTGGCATTTGCCTCAAACTGCTGATCCACATAATCAAAACCCTCACTACTTCGAATATACACCACCTCAACCCCAGATTCCTTAACTGCCTCAAAATCAATATCACCTTGCCACTCACTCACATCAATTCCATTATATTTCAAATCACTAGACGGAGACAAAGCTAATGCCTTTATATCAGAGCCTAAGATAACACTCACCATCACCACAATAGATACCATCCACTTTTTCAACTAAAAACACTCCTTTCAATGATTAAATAGATACTATAACTTATGACAACAACAAAAAAACGGTCCTGCTTACGCAGAACCGCTATCTTAAATAACGCATTTAAATGTTTGTTGAGTGACCGCTAACTGTTCTCTTGCCAAGAAATTAACCATCTTCACATCATTTATTAACTCATGTAATTGAATATATGATAAGAAATATTTTTTTCCCCAAGCGCGCACTGCCGTAAACAACTCGTGACCATAATAATTTAAATCAAGCTCAGGCACAATATAAAAGGACATCAAATCCAAATACTTATACTTCACGCTTCCGGGAACCGAATACGTCTCCTTAATTTCAACTAAAGCCATTCCCTTAATCTCGTTATCAACCTCTAATAAAATATAATCTCGATAACGAGTTTTAATATTTTCCTCAATCCATTCCTCATCCATACTTTTTCCTTGATAATTCGTTGGTTGTAAACTGTGACGATGACGATTTAAGGCAAAATGCAGATTATGTAAAGTTTCTACATCTTCAAGCGTTGCCATTCTAATATTCATATTTCATTCCTCCTACTTCATTCAAGGTATTACTAACCTATGAACGATAAGTAATCAAATATGAACGAATCGACAAAAGCTCTTAAATAAACTGTCCCTCTTTCAAAATAAAAATCCAAATAAACATCGTGAGGACCGAAAACATCGAGCCAAACACAACAAGTTGTCCTGCCAAATCTGCATCGCCATCCATTTGCTTCGCCATACTAAACGACGAAACCGCCGGAGGAGATCCAAAAATCGCAAGTAAGATTGCTAAACTCGTCCCTTTAAGATCAAACATAATCGCCAGGGGTAAAAAGATAACAGGTGCTAACACCAATTTTCCAAGTAATCCAATGCACAAGTTTCTTAAATTGCCTCGAACGCTCGAAAACGTAAATGATGCTCCTAAAATAACGAGTGCCAATGGCGTTGTCACCTTTGATAAATCGCTAATTGTTTTCTCAATAGCCGATGTTAACTTAATGCCTATAGCCAAAAATAACAGACCGAGTAGCGACCCGATAATTAATGGATTCGTGACAATTCCTCTTAGAATTTTCCTCACATGGATGCGACTTCCACGAAATGTTTCGAGGGTGATGACCGCTAAAATATTAAATAACGGCACAATAACTGCAACTAATAAAGCAGCTGCTCCTGTCGATTCAGCCCCACATAAAGAGGTAGCAATTGGAATCCCAAAAATCACAAAATTACTTCGAAAAATAGCCTGAATCAAAACACCACGCTTAGGATTTTCTTTCTCAATTAAACAAATAATGCCCCAAGTGATTAAGAAAATAAGTATCACACTGAAAATCGCAAACAACATGAGTTTTAAATTAAAAACTCCTGCGATGTCTGTTTGATACACATTAATAAATAATAACAATGGTAAAAATACTTTGAAAACTACCGTATTCATTCCATTAATCGTATGTGTGTCCCAAATCTTTAAAACCTTTAATACATATCCTAGTACAATCATTAAAAACAGTGGTAGCACTACGTTTAATGATAAAATTAAATTCTCCATACGTCTCCCCTACAAACTCCCTTTAGTTTGAGTACTCTCCTTTTAATGTGAAGCAATCTAAAATATGACCGTCCATCGCACGATAAAGCTCGTTCATATAAAATCCTGGTTTCAAATCAAGTAATGTATCTAATGCATAAACATGTGTCTCATAAAGATGAGGGGCATTGGGTGGAGCCATTCCTCCATAGTAACTAGAGGCTTCAATACTTTGATTATCTCCTTGAATGCTAATCCAACTATTGACACCTTGAATAAAATCAGTAGCTGTTTGAGATTCACCTGCTAATAACTCATCGCGCGTTAAGTTAGCGACTAACCAATGAATCCATGAAAAACCACAAACTGGAACTGCGTCTTTATCTTCCATCACAATGGCAAAAGACTTCGTACCTTGTGGTGCATCTTCAATTTTTAACGGTAACGAATATAAAGGCATCTCATTCTCATTAAATTGAGTCCCTTTTGCTCCATACTCATCGGCAATGATTCCATCAATAATACCTGTACTTGTCACTTTCATTTAATCATCTCCTTTTAAATACATTATAACGTTTTCCACATCAAAAAAATAGGGAGATTCCCAATCATTGTATTAGGATTCTCTCTATTTTTATCTGAACACCCACTTTTTATGCGATTAAACTAAAGGACGAACATAACGCTCGTCCTTTTTTATCTTAAAGTTGTTTGATACCCCGTATAAATCATGCCCACTAACAAAATAAGACAGGCTAAAATAATTAAATATGTCATCCGATCCGGGCGATATGCACGCTGTTCTTTGACTGCCTTTTTCACACGATTTTGTTCTAAAAATAGGCCTACCATATTTAAAAAGATATACGGTAAAATAAACAAAACTAATTGACCTGCTTCTACTGTATTGTTACTAATATTGAAAGCTAATTGAGTCACGATTGTTGCAATCACCATAATCATAATCGAACTGACAAATACAAGGACAATCCACATCCCAACTCGTGCTTCTTCTTGTTCAGATGGCTCTACGAATATCTCTTGACGATATTTAACATTAATCAATAAAATTCCACCGATAAATTGAATCATAAAGACAACGATTAACAACATAAAAAGCCAAGAAATCTCTAACTGCATCAAACTTAGGATGATATAAATCAAACTGTAACTAAGCGTCGTAAAGAGACAATAAAACTCAGTGATATACGCCATTTTTTTTAAACTTGAATCATGATAATGAACTCGTTTATCGTATCCGGCCACTAAGGTATAATCACCTGTTTTAATGCCATGTGTAAACACAAAATAAATGCTAGTTGCCATCATTAAAAAAGTTAACAAGATGATGAGAATACCAGAAACTTCATACCTTGGACTAAGTACAACAAAGACGAAATAACCAATCAAAGAAAACAGCTGTGTTAAGTACATCCACTTCATAGGCTTTAAATTTAACTCAACGGGTTCTTCTTTAATATCTGACTTTATGCCCATTAATCCATCTAAATCTGTTTCAAAGATAGCCGCTAACTTCATCAACATCTCAAGATCAGGCTGCGTCATACCTCGCTCCCAATTTGAAATGGCCTGCCTCGTCACACATAGTTGGTTTGCCAACTCTTCTTGAGACATTCCCCTACGTTTTCTTAATGTTGCAATCTGAGTTCCTAACTGATGATGCTCCATTTCTCCATCTCCTCTTTGTCTCTATCTGATGATATCTTACTAAATTCTACATCAGTATGCTACTTTTTATGCGCTGCAGTCACGCAATAATCTGTTGCCTCTCTCCTTTGTGCATTTAATAAAGTGTCAGGCTTTAAAAGTGGATGATCCCACTAAGCCCACCCCATCAAATGAAGATGGCTAATATAACAATCTTCGATTGTTCTTCTTAGCATGGGGGCTGCACCCCTTTTCCTAGGAAATATTTTGAGATATTTTGTTGGTGTGATGTTGAAAAACAGTGGATGAAAAAGAGAAATTGTCATAGTTAGATAAAATATGTTAGTTAGTTATGAGTTTTGATTTAATGTGTCTTTTTGACTGTTTTTATTGTAGATAAAAATAAAAGACAAATCGATGTGATTTGCCTTTTTAAAAGAAATGAGACCCTATATTTAGAATCAAATAAAATAAACTATATGCACTAATTAAACCAATCAAAAGCCTTCGTGATAATCCACTATCCATCCGAATCAACCCCTCATCATTTCATTATACGGATAAATTAAACGGAATATGTCAAAATTATAGATTAACTTAATAAAATGACGTTATTTTTTAAACAAGATGATTTAAAGGTCCACGACCATGCCCTAAATCAAGATTAGCCTTTAACGCTTTAGTAATATACAACTTCGCATTTTTTACACTCGTTTGAACATCATAGCCTAATGCTAAATTACTCGTAATCGCAGAAGAAAGTGTACATCCCGTTCCATGTGTATTAGGATTTTCAATCTGCTCTCCTAAAAACCATGTCACTTCTCCATCAACGTACAATAAATCATCTGCACAATCATCCAAATGACCACCTTTAATTAAGATATGTCCTTTATAAAAGGATGCAATCTTTTTAGCGGCTAAAACCATTTCTTCTTTTGACTGAATGTTAAATCCACATAAACACTCAGCTTCTTGTAAATTTGGCGTAATCATTGTAGCCAGTGGCATCAATTTTTTAATTAAGACGCTCATTGCTTCTTCATTTAATAAGCGACTTCCACTCGTAGAAACCATCACAGGATCAAGAACAATAGAAACAGCTGGATACTCCATTAACTTTTCGACAATTGCTTCAATAATAACTGAAGATGAAACCATTCCAATCTTTACACTATCCGGTACAATATCCGTAAAAATAGCATCCAATTGAGCACGTACCATCTCAGGGCTCACTTCTTCAACCATTGTAACTCCTAATGTATTTTGCGCTGTTAATGCCGTAATCGCACTCATTCCATAAACACCGTGTGCGCAAAACGTCTTTAAATCCGCTTGAATTCCAGCACCTCCACTACAATCTGATCCCGCAATACTTAACACTTTTTTCATAATACCCAATCCCTTTTTAAGTTTTTTGCAGCTTGCGTTATATCATCTGACGCTAAAATAGCTGATACGACTGCGACTCCACAAATTCCGCTACCAGTTAACTCGTCCACATTATCTTCATCAATTCCCCCAATCGCAACGACTGGAAGATTCACAGCCTCGCAAATTTCTTTTAATACCTGTAGGGGAACATGTTTCGCATCCTTTTTGGTGTCAGTAGAAAATACAGCACCAACACCTAAGTAATCCGCACCTTGTCTTTTGGCAATTTGAGCTTGTTCAACAGTTTGAACTGATACTCCAAGTATTTTTTCTTCACCTACTAACTTTCTAACTTCATCCGCAGGTAAATCATCTTGGCCAATATGGATTCCATCTGCATCAGACTGAATCGCCACCCAAACGTTATCGTTAATCATAAAAGGAACTTTATACGTTGTAGTCAATTCCTTTAACTCTAAAGCTTTTAATAAAAACTCTTCATCGCTTAAATTCTTTTCTCTTAATTGAACCATGGTCACACCACCTTTAAGTCCTGCTTCAACTTGTTCAACTAATGATTGATCTTTAGTCCAATGTCGGTCAGTCACTAAATATAGACTTAAATCTTGCTTATTTAGTTTCAATCTTCATTCCTCCTTCAAGAATGGTTTCATTTAATGTGCTCATTGCATCAATTAAATGCATTTTAAAACTTGAAGTTCCTTCACATTTGGTTGCTGCGATTTCTCCACATAATCCCATTGCACAAATTGCAGTAACTGTTGCCTCTATTACCTGATTTGGATTAGCTCCACAATATGCTCCAATCACCGCAGTTAACATACAGCCTGCCCCTGTAATTTTAGACATTAACGGATGCCCATTTCGAATCATAAAAACTTGGTTTATATCTACTACTAAATCAATAACACCACTGATGGCAATCACAGCACCTGTTTTTTCACTTAATGTTCTCGCCATTTCGATTACTGAATCTATGTTTTTATCAGTGACTAAATCGGCTGCACTAGCATCTACCCCAAGTGTCTGACCTGTTCCAGCCGCTAACGTCTTAATCTCAGAAATATTCCCACGAATAACTGAGAACTTCACCTCTTTAATCAATCGTTCGACTGTTTCAGTCCGAAGTGTCGATGCTCCAGCCCCAACTGGATCTAAAATAACCGGATGATTTAATTGATTTGCTTTTTTACCAGCCGTAATCATTGCCTCAATTGTACGCGAATTTAAAGTTCCAATATTAATGACAAGACTTTGACAGATCGTCGTAATCTCTTCAACTTCAGTCATTTCATCTGCCATGATTGGAGATCCACCACAAGCTAAAATAATATTGGCACAGTCATTAACGGTCACATAATTCGTGATATTGTGTACAAGTGGTGTTTGGTTTTGAACATTCTTTACGATTTTTTTTAACATTAAAATTCCCCCCATCATCAAAAAAGGGATGGACCATAGGCCCATCCCTTACATCAAAACGATATACGTTAAAATTCCAGTACATTCCCTACGTTGGCATTATCCAAATCAGGTTATAGGTCGACGCTCCATTTCGCATCCTCTCAGCCGGCTTGGGCCAGCTCCCTTTCCATATTTAATTATACTTAACTTTATCATACGACTTAAACTCCGTCAACAACATAACTCTAAAAATCAAAATGAGCATCAGGTTCAGTCCAATGGTGACTAAAACGAACATACTATCCTTTGGCTCCGACGAATAAAATACAAGATATAAAAGAGGGAGTTGCAACACATATAAAGGAAGTGAAAGTTGCTTCACTAACTTAAATACCTTTGATTTGAATTGAACCTTCATCAACACGACCATAATGCCTAGTACACTAGCAATCGGTAATAAAAAGTTCCAACTAATAGAAAGCAACAATAAAATCCCACAAATTAAACTCAGATTTAATAAATGCTTTCTTAATATCATAAATACAACTTTTTGATAACGTGCAACCCACATCCCAACCATAACAAAGATCCCTGGCCACCCAGCTAACAAACCAAATAGACTCAAAATTTTTATATTTTGTGTGAATCCCATTAATAAATAAAACACAAACAACGTCACAATCAAAGACGCCTGACTTCCATCTAAAAACTGTCCCATTATCGTATGCTGTAAGATTTTAAACAACGAAACTTCCTCACCAAGATAAACCTGAACCAATCCCATTAAAACGTTACCTGATACAAACATCAAAAACAAGCGTATTGCCCTTTGAAATATTCTCTTTTTAATCAATCGATTTGCTTGAATTGAAAAATTCCTAAATTCTACCCCCACCAAAAACAAATAAACAGCTAAAGCGCCAGTTCCTAGGGTTTGAAGAAACTGAAGTATTAAATCAGGATGGCTCACTCGTTCAATCACTTGGTGAAACAAAATTAAAATCAGACAGACGCCTTGAATACATTCAATATTCGATTTATTTAAAAATGCATAGCTTCCGCGGCCATAAAAATATGATTTATATGCCAAAAGCACTGGCATCAAAAATGCTACAAACATAACTAAAATCGTTGAGCTACTTATATTTAGAACCATAATCCACCTCTTTTCTCACATTATATAACGAACAAAAATTATTGTAAAAACAATCTATCCGACAAAAATTATTCAAAACAAAAACCATGTCGAGCGACATGGTTTTATTTTAATGTTGATAATATTAGTTATCCTTTAGGGTTATGCCTTGGTTTAGCGTCACTCTCAGCCTTTTATTTAATCCAGCTTCGAGCGACAATCTTTCTATAAAGTCTCCTAATGCTACTAAACTCATAAACCGAGTTTTGAGCATTAGCTACGACTTTTACGCAAGATTACCCGTCACTCTCAGCTTTTTATTTAATCCAGCTTCGAGCGACAATCTTTCTATAAAGTCTCCTAATGCTACTAAACTCATAAACCGAGTTTTGAGCATTAGCTACGACTTTTACGCAAGATTACCCGTCACTCTCAGCCTTTTATTTACCTGATGATCCGAGTGCTCCTGTTCCGCGTTCTGATTCGATTTTTAATAAGTCTTCGTAGCTGATTTCTTCAATCGCCATTTTCGGAACTTCAACCATCATACACTGTGCAATTGCTTTTTCATATGGATAAACGATGCAATCTTCAAAGTTTTGTGCGACACTTTCCTTTGCGATCACTAGACGTTTATTATTATGATTCGTCATCGGAACGAACCATTCTCCACGGTATCCAGAATCTACCACTCCGCAGCGCTGTCCGATTCCTTTTGTTCCTGTTGAGCCGCGTTCTTTTAAAATTGCCACATAATCTGTTGAGAATGCTGATGCTAATCCTGTTGGGACTAACTTCGTTTCATGCGGTTCAAACGTGATAAAATCTTCTTCAAAGCACGCATACACATCAAACGCACCGTCTTCTAGGCGTTTTGATGGAATGATTGCGGATGGTTTTACCTTCGCAAAATTAATTTTTAACATGTAAATTCACTCCTAAAAATCTTCTAGCAAGCACACTTGCCCCTTTTCCAATGACTGTGCAACATTAATAATGCGTTGGTTGCTACTACCACGGAACCTAAGTTTTAAATTTTTCAACTCTTGAATAAATGGACCATCGACTAAAACATCGCAATACATAAGGATTGCCTTTGTTTTAGGATGTGCCATAATTTCCTCAAATGTATATCCTGAATAAATCCAAATATTTTGATTTGTTTCAGATTTTATACGTTGAATTAAATGCAACAAATCATTATCGCGCACCTGATCCATCGGCTCTCCGCCTAAAATCGTCACACCCGCTACATTTGGATTTTTTAAATGCTTAATAAAATCATCCTCAACTTCTTTCGTCCAAGCATGACCATACTTAAAATGTTGATAATCTCTATTAAAACATCCCGGACAACCATGAGTACACCCTGATACAAATAAACTCGAACGAATCCCTACACCGTTAGCTGTATCAAACTTTCGAATCTGTGCATAGTTCATTCAATTCACCACTTTTCAACAAAATTTAATCTGTTATTAGTGTATCACAATATTCATTATACTAATAATTATGTACTCTTAAAAGGGGATGCCTTCAAAAGACATCCCCTCTCATTATTATTCTTCACAAATTAACTCAAATATTTCTTCTTTTGAACTAGCATTTAATAATTTTTCTCTAAAGTCCTCGTGAATGAGTTTTCGCGAAAGAGCGGCTAGTGCCTGAAGATGTAAATCGGCTTCATGTCCTTCAATGGCTAGCATAAAGATTAAATGAACCTTTTCTCCATCAATCGCATCATAATCGATTCCCTGTTTCGATACTCCTATCCCAATGCAACACTGCTTCACATACTTTGATTTCGCATGAGGAATTCCGATTCCAAATCCAATGCCTGTATTTCCTTCAGATTCACGTTTATATAAATCTTTTTTAAATTTTTTAACGTTTTTAATATAACCATTTTGATTTAATTGTGTTGCCATCTCTTCAAATAATTCATCTTTTGTTTGAGCCTGTAAATCCAAATTAATGTTCTCTAACTTAATTAACTCTGCTAGCATCGCTTTTCTCCACCCCTATTATTTTTTTAACAATCGTTGACGATATCCTCCATAGATAATAGCTCCCACTAATGAACCAATAAAAATAGCTAATACCCATTGGAAAGCACCTGTTACGACTGGTAAAACTAAGAATCCACCATGAGGAGCTGGAACTTGTACTTTCATTAAATAAGTTAAAACAGCTGAGATAGCAGAACCAAACATTAACATTGGAATCACACGTAATGGATCTTTGGCTGCAAACGGAATGGCACCTTCTGTAATATGAGTAAATCCTAGAATATAGTTAACGAGTCCAGCTGCTCTTTCTTCTTCATCAAATGCATTTTTAAATAAGGTTGTTGCTAAAGCAATCACAAGTGGTGGTGTAATACAAGCAGCCGAAACACCCGCCATAAAGTAATAATTTCCTTGGGCTAAAAGCATGGTTCCTGTTACATAAGCCGCTTTATTAACAGGTCCTCCAAAGTCAAAAGCACACATACATCCAATTACAATTCCTAAAAGAATGGCATTACTATCTTGAAGATCTGCCAACCAACTCATAACAGCATTATTAATTGCTGCGACTGGTTCCCCTAAGAAAAGCATTAACATTCCCGTTAACAATACCCCAATAATCGGTAAAATAAAAATGGATTTTAAGCCTTCAAATTGGCGTGGAAGACCTTTTAATAAATGGATTAAACCAAGAACTAAATACCCAGCAAAAAACCCAGCCACGATTCCTCCAATGAATCCGGCACCCGTATCATTTGCAATCATCCCACCAACAAACCCAGCAATTAACCCTGGGCGCCCAGAAATTGAAGACGCAATATACGCTGTAAAGACTGGCACAATAAATCCAAACGCAACGCCCCCAATTTGTTTTAGCATCGCCGCGAACTGGTTATACGTTTCATGAGTTGGATCCGCAGAATGGATTCCCCACAAGAATGAAATAGCAATTAAAACACCACCTGCTACAACAAGTGGTAGCATATGAGAAACCCCGTTCATCAAATGTTTATAAATACTGTGTCCAACGCCTTGCTTTGCAACAGGTTCTTCTTTACTTGAATGAGTTGGTTTACTTCCACCTTTAATCGGAGCAGTTTCCGCTAAAATTTGTTCAACTAAATATTTCGCTTTATGAACTCCATCTTTTACAGATACTTCGATGACACGTTTTCCAACAAAACGATCAACTCTCGCATCCTTATCACAAGCAATAATAACGCCAACTGCTTCTTCGATATCTTGAGGTGTTAACTCATTTTCAACGCCAACTGCTCCATTTGTTTCAACCTTAATTTCTACTCCTAATTCTTTTGCTGCCTTTTTCAACGCTTCTTCCGCCATATAAGTATGCGCAATTCCCGTTGGACATCCTGTAACAGCTACAATTTTCTTCATACACGTACCCCTCCGTATTTTAGATTTATATTTTAATAGAGACTCCTTTTCACAACGATTAAACTTTGTGAGATTATCTCTAAGTAATGCCTTGACTCAGTAAAACGAATTTTTCCCCACTAGAGGAGAATAGCTAAGAGCCTTTTGGCTACTTAGCATGGGGGCCCGCCCCATTAAAGGATGATAACTAAGAGCCTTTCGGCTACTTAGCATGGGGGCCCGCCCCATTAAAGGATGATAGCTAAGAGCCTTTCGGCTACTTAGCATGGGGGCCCCACTAGTATCTGCGTAACATTTATTTCTTTCATGTAAGCTTTATATTCATTAAAATCACCTAGTCCGTAAGACTGTGCAACATTCGCTCCTACGGCCGATCCTTTTTTCAAAGCAAGCTCAACATTCGTCTTCCACTCACTCAAAAACGCCGCCAAACAGGCATCTCCTGCACACGCCGAGCTCACAAGTTTTACCGGTTTTGCTTCACAGAAATACATTTTTTCACCATTGAAAAAATACATCCCCCTCTCACCAAGCGTCAGTAAAATATTTTGAGCCCCTTCTTGGTATAAAAACGTCAAAGCTTCTTTTATATCGTTTTCCGTCTCAAGCGTTAATCCAAAAATATCTGCTAACTCTTCATCATTTGGCTTAATCAACTTAGGTCGATACTTCAGTAAATCTTTTAACTTCTTAGAACTGATATCGAGTACGACCTCAATATCTTGAGCCTGACAAAACTTTATAATCTCATCATAATAACTTTCATCAATACTTGGTGGTAAACTACCACTAATCACAAGCGTCTCGCAATCTATTGCATATCTAAGTTCCTCTAACAACTCCTGTTGGACACCCAAATTAATAAAAGGCCCCTTATTCACAAACTTATACTCTCCATCAGGCACTGTAATAAACGTATTAATTCTTGTATTTTCTTCAATCCAACACGGTCGAACTACAATCTCTCTTTTCTTTAATTCATCCACAATATAACGTCCTGTAAACCCTCCGAAGAAACCTAAAACAGTACTATCAATGCCAAAATACTTTAAAGTCAAACTGACATTAATGCCTTTTCCATTCGGTGAATATACAATATCAGATGTGCGATTCACTTTATTTAAATCCGATGTCTGCGATAAAAAATTCATATCAATAGCTGGATTCGCAGTCAATGTATAGAGCATCATTCATCCCCCTTTTTTTAAATCTTACCTTCTCTCTTACACTTTCATTGTACGCCAAACTCTCACGAAAATGTTTTCTTTATTTAGCGCTTACAAACTTAAATCTTTCTGATATAACCACGCTTTTTAGATTTTCAATATTTTCAAAAAAATAGCTACCTCTTCGAGATAGCTATTTCTTAATAATCCTTATTTCTCTAATAATTAGAGATTGTGCTTCATATCGCCCCACTAAAGGAGGATAGCTAAGAGCCTAACGGCTACTTACCGCGGGGGCACACCCCACCAAAGGAGAATAGCTAAGAGCCTAGCGGCTACTTAACGCGGGGGCACACCCCACCAAAGGAGAATAGCTAAGAGCCTAGCGGCTACTTAACGCGGGGGCCTGCCCCAACAATTGAGGATTTCTAAGAGCTCTTTTCATTCGCTACTTAGGTTGGGGTCCCCATATTCAATTAAATAATCTATGATGACTCGCGAGATGACTTGGAGTGGGATTCTTGAGGTGACCTCGAATTCTTTAATTGAAATATCGCGATGCTTCTCTCCAACAATCATGATATCTGCTAATGAATTTAGGGTACTATTTTTTTCACAACAACATCCTACTACCTTGACGCCATTTTCTTTAGCATTTTTAACAGCGTCTATAATCGATTCTGTTTCTCCCCTTAATGAAAAAACGATCACTAATTCATTATACTTAATGTTCTTAGCCAGCTTCACCATAATATTTGGGTCATTAATTAAAAAAGCATTATATCCCATTAACTTAATTTTTGCATCAAATTCCTGTGCTACTAATTCACTTAATCCACGCGCAAATAGATAAATACGTTTCGCTCGATCAATGGAATTCACAACTTCTACTATATCTCGTAACGAAATGTTTTCAATCGTTCGGCTAACTTCAATCAACGATTTTTCTAAAATTCGGTTCACGCCTTGATAAGCCATGATTTCTGTATCTTGCTTATTTTGATTTAATAACCGATATCTTAATTCAGTAAATCCATTCATCCCAATTTTTCGAATCGTACGACTCACCGTCGCAGGTGAAGTAAAGGTTAAATCTGCAATATCGACAATGGACATATTCATTAGCTTTGATTCATTGTCATTTAGAAAATCAACAATAATTTTTTCACTTGTCGTCAATTTTTCTTCTACCTCTTTTACTAGTTCAATTAACACCGAAATCGCCCCCTAGTCAAATATATGCTTAACGTTTACAAATTATAAAAGTAGGAATGATATTTAATCGTTCGAACGAATATATTGATAATAACTAGATATGAAACGAGGTGTTTATTATTAATTGGCGAAATGTAAATTCAGTTAAAGAATTGAAAACTCTTGGAAGCTTTAAAGAAGTTAAAGAATGTATTAGATTGGATACTAAACAAAAAATTACTGCCCGTGGTTGGGATGATCTTTTCAAAAAAATAAAAGAAATCACCACACCATCAGAGCAATACTTTATCTCTCCGTCAATCGAATACATTTTCTACTTAGTTGAACTAGATGGCGAAATACGAATGAACAAGCTAAATATTACAAGTAAACTATTTAAAGACAAAAAAGAAGCTAAATCATGGCGAGATAAAATCTCAAAACTGATCCATCCAGACGTATGCCCTCATGCAAAATCTAGTGAGGCTATGATGAAACTCAATGAACTTTATCAACAAATGACAGGAAGGGAGTAATTCATATTAGTAATGATCTGATTCCTTATAAAACAGGAAAGGACTTAAACTATAACGAGCCTGAACTATCAGATAAAGTCACCCCTAAAATGAAAACAGAAATCTCAAATGCTTGGAAAAATAGTGTCCTAATAGATGGAAAAGGATGGATATGGGTTAAAAAGGAAAAGCTACATAGCATTTTAAGAACAACAAAGGATAACATCAACTTTATTGTGATGAAAATGCCTGATGAATACAAACGAACTTATGATGGTAAACTTTACATCAGAGGATTTAAAGTTATGGAGCAAATTATTAAATCTGAAGAAGAAAATGGAACTGGAACTAAGGGAATTAACCTTCAAGCCTCTAAACAATATTACGAACAAATACACATGTGTGATACCGTTAAAATGTTACGGCTTGATTATGATAACCAGCTGAAAAGCGATCGCTCCAAACTTAAGAAAAAACGTCGTAGTACCTATAAAATTACGCACGACGAGCTAACTGGTGAAAAACTAAAAACAAATTATGAATTTTCTCATATTCGTAGTTATTCTATGTTTCGAGAAATTGCCAACAATATTGATAACGGTCTACTCGTTAACAAGGACATCCATCGCCAAATTACTGAGCGGGGAATTAATAACGAAGATCAACTATTAAAATTCTGTGAAGAGCACGGCTACAAAACCGACTGGTATCTTCCCTATAAAAAACTATTTCCATAAAAAAAATGGCGAGGACTTACGTCCACGCCATTTTTTTTATTAACTTTTCAAAAACGTTTGATTTCGCCTTTTTTTACTCAATCTAGCTTCCTCATGCATCCTGGCTATCAAATTCGATAAATCTCTTTGAACAAAAACGTTCAATTGGCTTTCTCTTCATTTGTACGCCAGGATAACCGCATGATTCAGCCTTTTATATTCAATCCAGCTTCCTCAAACAGAAGCCCTATAAAGTTTCTTTCCCCTAGATGACTAAAAAACAGCCATCTGTGAAAGTTCACTTTTACGGGCTTCTAAGCGTTTGATTCAGCCTTTTATATTCAATCTATCTTCATCAAACAGAAGCTCTATAAAGTTTCTTTCCCTAGATGACTAGAAAACTGTCATCTGTGAAAGTTCACTTTTACGGGCTTCTAAGCGTTTGATTCAGCCTTTTATATTAAAGATGCATAACACGACATTTAATTTCCGCTGTTTTCCCTTTATTCCAGAAATTGTCTCCCAAATAACCACAGGTACGACGAATAACATTCATCTTCGCTTGATCCTTATTATGGCAATTCGGACATTCCCATGATAAGTCATCATTTAACGTAATTTCACCTTCAAAGTGACAAACATGACAGCAGTCAGACTTCGTGTTAAATTCAGCGTATTGAATATTATGATAAATATAATTTACTAATTGTTTTAATGCTTCTAAATTGTGTTGCATATTTGGAATCTCAATGTATGAAATGCATCCACCTGTTGAAATCGGTTGGAATTGAGATTCAAATTGTAACTTACTGAACGCATCGATTTCCTCACGAACATCGACATGATAAGAATTTGTATAATATCCTTTATCAGTAATATCCTCGATTTGACCAAATTTCTGTAAATCAATTTTTGCAAAACGATAGCACAATGATTCAGCCGGAGAACCGTATAATCCAAATCCAAGACCTGTTTCAGCCTTCCACTTCTTCGTTGTCTCTTCTAATCGTTTCATTACCTTAAGTGCAAACGCCTCACCTTTAGGATCAACGTGAGAAACACCTGTCATTAACTTCGTCACTTCATATAACCCGATATATCCGAGTGAAATGGTTGAATATCCATCCATTAATAACTTATCAATCGTCTCACCTTGTGGTAAACGAGCAATGGCTCCATATTGCCAATGAATTGGAGATTCATCTGCTAACGTTCCTTTTAAGGCATTGTGACGGCACATAAGTGCTTCAAAACATAAGTCTAAACGATTATCTAGTAAATCCCAGAACTTCTCTTCATCTCCTGCCGCTACAATTCCGATTTGCGGTAAATTTAAGCTGACAACCCCTTGGTTGAAACGTCCTTCAAATTTATACTCACCATTTTCATCTTTCCATGGTGATAAGAAACTTCTACACAAACGAGGGTATATTTCTATACTGGTTACTCGCTCTGACTATATCTTCGCTCAGGACTCCCACATCCGTCTACGCGCCCTGCACTTCCAGTAGGTGCATCCCCTACTGTACTCTACTCGCTTCTTCACTCAATCACGTTGAGCTATGCTTTCGATAGTCGATTGACTTTCTATATAATCTTCATAATATTTAAAATAATAACCCCTATAATCTGATTTTGTTCTTCCTCTACATCGGTTACTTACCATCCCTAGTGTTGTCACATTAAAATGATTTTTTAGCTCCAATAAAGTATCAAATATTGACACCTCGTTTGTGAGCTTAGATATTGCAACACATTTTCTAGCAGATGGAGTTTCTTTACCTCTTTTTCCAAACATTCCATTTCTTGAACCTCTTAAACCGCCGTTCCTTCTCATCGGATTTTTATCTCCGATTTTACTCAGTCTAATCTTCTCTGAAATGGCAGTTTTATTAGGATGACTAGATAATGTATCGCCGCCGCATTTCCCTTTACTTGATTTTGTATTGTATCCCTTATTTACAGCATCAAAATAATTAATCCAATACAGTTCCTTTTCATCAAGTTCTTCTTGAGTTACAGCAACATCAATTTGCTCAATACAAAATTTATCTGGCCCATATTTCCTTATTGCCCTATAAAATTTTGTATCATGCTCATCCTTTTGATATCCAATATGACGACTAAATCTCTTTTCAAGAGTTTCACTTGTTTGGCCAATATAAATTTTTTGATTTGAAGTACAAGTTATTTTATATATTATGATTTTTATCACTCCATTTTGATGGAGATTATATAGCTTAGCACTGGATTACCATATGCCATAGCACTTAGGCTTCCCAGTTAGCACACTCTCAAACAGTCATTTCCTACTGTTCCAAATAAAATTGTAGAATGCACACCTGTTACGCACATAACAGTTCACAAGGTTTTACATGAGCCGAGAATTGACCCATTGGGCTAAATACATTTCCTTCATAAATCTTACGCATTTCTTTAGCAGAAATATAATCCGGATATAAACGTTTAGAACTACATTCAACCGCTAACTCCGTAATATAATCATACTTACCACCCTCTAAACAGTTATGCTCATGTAACACATAAACTAATTTAGGGAACGTTGGCGTCGTATAAATACCTTTTTCATTCTTAATTCCTTGAATACGTTGTTTCAAGATTTCCTCGATAATTAAAGCAACCTCTTCAGCATACTCATCATCTTCATTTAAATTTAAAAATAATGTAACAAATGGGCTCTGCATTACCCTCCGCCTTATTTCTAAGGGGACTGACTATCTCTTCATCCGGTCTGGATGGGTGGCGCTTCGGAAAAAGGACTTTCACCTTTAACCTACTCCCATTACGGGATAGTCGATACACCTTTCCTTGATCAAATAACATCACCTTTATTTAATCTAGCTTTCCCATATATTACAACTATAAAATTAGATTAACCCAATATGAGTAAAAAACACTCATACCGGCTTTCTCTTCATTTTTACGTCGCAATATTCGCATGGTTCAACTTTTTAGGACTTGGCACGATATTGGCATATTACTCTATAACTTTAAAATAAACTCCTCTATAACAACACTCTGTTTTACCCTTCATACATCGACATAAACTTCCATTAGATTTTCCATTTTTAGAAACTGAAATTTCTGCAAGTTTCATTGAGTCAAAAACCTCACCGGTATTTAAATTAATTATTTTTTTCACCTTTCTTTTTGAAGGTTTTTCTGGCTCGATAATATTATTATTCTCATCTAACCATCTAAAAACCAATCCCCCTGTACTCCCTCGTGTACCTCGACATACAGCGGAAATATGTGAAAAATTTAAATCAAGTATTTTAGAACACTCCATTGCAGACTCATAAATCTGATTATTAGTTAAACAAATAATTGGTTTAGAAGTAGGACTCAACTTTCCCGTCTTTCCATACGCATGATTCAACACACCTTTTTGAGACTCACCAATTTTACGTTTAGTTTCTTCTGAATGAGACCCTATAGAATCTCCTCCACCTTTAACATTGTATCCCCATCCACCTTCAATTAAAGAATTATATTTTTGAATATAACCTAATTCTTTTTGATTTAATTCTTCAACAGAACTAGCTATATCTATTAATTCTTTATCAAAGTTATCCCATCCATATTTTTTAATAGCTCTAGCAATAGGATAATCTTTAGTATGTTTAAAGTTTGGTGAGTTTTTATGAGCTAATAATCTTTTATTTAAATCTTTTAACGTTTGACCTATATAAACTTTATTATTTAATTTATTGGTAAGTTTATAGATATACATTTGAATATTCCTTAATGAGTTATTATAGAGTAACTTAGCGTTCATCGTTAGCATTTCTATACGAAACACACCCTACATTTGTAGGTTCACCACCTGTTCATCTTATTATTCCTAATAAGCGCGGCCAATTTTAACCGTTTGTTGTCATTAATGTATTAATTTGGTATTGAATTGTTTGTACTCCAGATGCGAGTTCTTTTTTCATTAAAGCCTCTACCGTTTGGTCAAGCTCTACTTGTGATGAGATACACTCTTTTAACATATTATAATACTTCATCTTACTACGGCGCAGATACTTACCTAGATGGCGAATATCAATTGACTGTCCACCATATTGACTGCTTGCTACTTGAGCAATAATCTGAGTCATTACTGTACAAGCGACTTGGAATGACTTAGGACTTTCAATCATACGCTTATTAATTACAGTTCCGTTATCTAACATATCTTTGATATCGATTAAACAGCAGTTAAAAATAGATTGCATGAAATAATCCATATCATGGAAATGAAGAACTCCCTCATCGTGAGCTTGAACGATACGAGCCGGCAACTTCTTACGACGTGTAATATCTTTTGAAACTTCCCCTGCAATTAAATCACGTTGAGTTGAGGCCATCATTGGATTCTTATTCGAATTCTCATTCATAACCTCTTCGTTATCTAATTCAATTAAACTTAAAATACTATCATCCGTTGTATTTGTTTCGCGCTTAAATTGTTGAATCGCACGGTAACCTTCATATGCCTTAGCTGTTAACTCATGTCCATTTTCAATTAACTTTAAATAGACAAACGTTTCAATCTGAAAAATCGTTGGAGTGGTATTTAATGTATCAAAAATTAAATTAATTTCATGGGCAATCTTCTGTGCTAATTCTTCATCAACTACCCCGCTTCCAAACTTCATTGCTTTTAAAATGGCTTGATAAATTTTATTTTCATCAAACACTACATGACTTCCATCGCGCTTAATTACCTCACGCATTAGACCATCTCCTATACCATTAGACATAAAAATCTCCATCCCTTCGTTTGTCCAATATGCTCGAAAAAAACAAAAAGATGAAGATTTAATATCTCATATAATACTAGAAAAAAACAGATTATTCAAGCAAGATGTTTATGTAAATTCAGGACATTATTTTCATTAAATTTGAAAACATTTACTCCTTTACTTTTAAGAAATTCATGTTATAGAGCTAAAACAAATAGCTTAAATTTTATGTTTTTTTAATCTAGCTTCAAGTGGCAACATCCTGGCAAATTCTCGATAGTCACTTGTGCCTATGCCACTACGGACTCTCATCAAATTTCAGCGGATGTTAATCGCCTCTTTCAGCCTTTTTTTTGTAATCTAGCTTCAAGTGGCAACATCCTGGCAAATTCTCGATAGTCACTTGTGCCTATGCCACTACGGACTCTCATCAAATTTCAGCGGATGTTAATCGCCTCTTTCAGCCTTTTTTGTATAATCTAGCTTCCACAACCTAACGCTTGAGAAAAATCGAAAGCAACTTAGGTTTCACACATCGAAACCCTATTTACTTTCTTGCATTTTTTCAAGCATCAAAACGGTTGTCTCAGCTTTTTTTGTAATCCAGCTTCAAGTGGCAACATCCTGGCAAATTCTCGATAGTTACTTGTGCCTATGCCACTACGGACTCTCATCAAATTTCAGCGGATGTTAATCGCCTCTTTCAGCCTTTTTTGTATAATCTAGCTTCCACAACCTAACGCTTGAGAAAAATCGAAAGCAACTTAGGTTTCACACATCGAAACCCTATTTACTTTCTTGCATTTTTTCAAGCATCAAAACGGTTGTCTCAGCTTTTTTTGTAATCCAGCTTCAAGTGGCAACATCCTGGCAAATTCTCGATAGTCACTTGTGCCTATGCCACTACGGACTCTCATCAAATTTCAGCGGATGTTAATCGCCTCTTTCAGCCTTTTTTGTAATCTAGCTTCAAGTGGCAACATCCTGGCAAATTCTCGATAGTCACTTGTGCCTATGCCACTACGGACTCTCATCAAATTTCAGCGGATGTTAATCGCCTCTTTCAGCCTTTTTTGTATAATCTAGCTTCCACAACCTGACGCTTGAGAAAAATCGAAAGCAACTTAGGTTTCACACATCGAAACCCTATTTACTTTCTTGCATTTTTTCAAGCATCAAAACGGTTGTCTCAGCTTTTTTTGTTAAACGGATAAACTGGGATGAAAGTTGCTACTAAAATAAATACTACTCCAACCATAGCCAGTCCGATATATCCTATATTAAAAACGGCTGGATATTGTTCAGACACGCGAAATAGTGTTAATTTTCCTAAATTCATGATTTCAAAGAAACCTTGATTGGCTAACCATCCATAACTTATTGAAAATAAGAAAGCTCCAACTAGTCCACCTAGAATGGCACTGATTGCTTTTTTAAATCCACCGGTCATCGCACCTGCAACACAAGTTCCAGGACACGTTCCAACTGATCCAAATCCAAGCCCAAAAATTAAACCACCGATTACAACGCCTAAATGAAGTGGCTTAACACTTAAATGAGAAACATCAAACCATCCGAATCCATAAAAAATAGATAATAAAACACTCGCCAATCCAATTGCAAACACAATAATTTTCATCAAAGTTAAATTTTGAAAACTCAACATTGAAATTAGATTATCCATATTAGCTGCTCCCACTTTATATAACGCAAATCCAAAAAATCCACCTAATAAAATAGCTAAGACAATCATCATCTTACAGGCTCTCCTTTCTTTGACGTAATCGAGTCACAATCAGTGCTGTCGGTATGGCAACCACAAATACTGAAGCCGCAAAAGCATAACCACTCACACTTCCTTGCATCATCCCACTCATCATATGACCACTCGTACAACCGCCTGCCATACGCGCTCCATATAACAATAAGATTCCACCAATAAACGGTAGCACATAAGTACGCCATACATTTTGCTTCACTGAACAAGAAGCGTCCTTTTTAATCTCACGACGTTTTGAATCTAATCGATAACCTATATATCCTCCCACCGGAATCGCTAATACAAACACAAAATTATAGTTCCAGGGATGTTGAATTTCCTCTGCAATCTTCCCATTGTCCTTTTGATAGTATGCATTTTCCTCTAAGGCGTCAGGATTAATCGCGGTATGAATGATTCCACTTAGTACACTAAACTGAGTTGAAACCCCGACTGGCTTTACCAACCAAATCGCTAAGAAAAACGATAAAGCTAAAATTATAGCTGCCTTCATCCATTTTGGCATCTTCATCACTCCTTTATGAATCTAGTATATACAAAATAAAAAAAACATTCCGTGACAAAGTCACAGAATGCTCTCCATCTCTAGTACCACAATTTTTCCACGCTCTAGTTGAATCAATCCTTTACGCTCCATCGCTTTTAACGTCCGACTCACGACCTCACGTGACGTCCCAATATCAAATGCAATCTGTTCATGCGTCTTATAAAACGTCACACGCCCCGATTGCTTATGACTATTTTGCTTCAAATAACCAAGTACCCGTTCCTCAACGCTTGAAAAACTAATCTGCTCAAGTGTCGTGACCACACTCGTAAACTTGCCATATAAATTTTGAAATAAAAACTGTAAATAAGTCGGATGATTCATTAAATACTTCTCAAAAATCGGCATTGGAATAATCGCCAACTCACAATCTTCCTCCACCTTCACATACGCATATGTCTGTGATTTAGCTAACGCACAAATCACGGTCATAAAACAACTATCCCCTTTTTCTAAACGATAAAGCGTCACCTCACGCCCTTCCTCATTCAATCGATAGACACGAAGCTTCCCACTTAGGATAAATGAAAATCCCCAACAAGCCTGACTTCCATTGATTAACATCTCACCCGCTTTAAATTGACGTCCGTTAAGATGTTTTTGAATTTGGTTTAGAGCCTCTTCATCTAATTTCTTTAAAAATGGATAATCCTTTTTTAACAACTCTAACATCTCGACCCCTCCTAAACAAAATAGGATTGCACCTTGCAATCCTATTATATACCTTTTATTGATAAACTAACACTTCACCGACTTCATCTTTAACCGTTATACTGATGACATCTAAATACAAATAATCCCTGTACTCTCCTTCCTCTATTCTTGGCGTTCCAATCACTTCAATCCAATCATCCACTGCTGGCCACTCTCCCTCATAATTTAAAAAGAAGCCACCCCAGCCATCATCCCCACAACAACCAGGTCCGAATCGATACACAACATGAAATTCTGGTTCATCACTATCATAATCAACACCATAAAGACCTTCTACCTTGACAACACGATCCTTATACAAATCAAAATTAAAGAAAATATCAGAAATCTGAAGTAAGAAATACTTTTCTCGAATCTCTAAAATTCCTTTTTCCTCAACCTCAGTTCCTAAAGTTAAAGAGTCAGCTTCTAATACTTCTGGCTCAACAAATTCAAGTGTCTCAGTTATATGACTACATCCTGAGCAACTAATCATCGTCAACATTAAAAATAAAACCAATCGTTTCATTACCTTTTCACCCCTTTACTCACAAAAGATAGTAACGAATAAATAAAGAACATCACAATATTCATCGCAACTACACTAGCACCTGGCGGTGTTGCGGCTAAATAAGACATCACTAACCCTAAAAAGAAACAAATAAATGAAATAAAAATCGAATGAATCATGACCCATTTAAATGAACGACATAATCGCATCGCTGTTAAGGCAGGAAATACAATTAAACTAGAAATCAACAAATTTCCCATCAAGCGCATCCCAAGCGTAATCGTTAATGCTGTTAACACAGCAAGTAACATTTTATAAAAGCCAACCCTAATCCCCGTTGCCTTCGCGAATGTTTCATCAAACGTAATCGCAAACATTTTATGATAAAACAAAATAAATAAAAGTAAGACTAAAGCTGAAAGAACCATACTCAAATAGACGTCTGACTGTGTCATTGCTAAAATGCTTCCAAACATATAATTACACACGTCTAAATTCATCCCCGTCGTTAAAGACATCACCAAAACCCCAATAGATAATGAGCCTGTTGAAACTAATGCAATCGCAGCATCGCCTTTGATTAAGCTATTTTCATTCATTCGCAGCAAGAAAAATGCTGCCGCTACCACAACCGGAATCGCAAATGATAAGGGTGCCACATTTAAAACAGAGGCAACAGCCAACGCCCCAAATCCAACATTCGATAATCCATCCCCAATCATCGAATAGCGTTTCAAAACTAAGCTTACTCCAAGCATCGCACAGCAAAGTGAAACCAATAGACCGACAACCATCGCCCGTACTAAAAAGGGATACGAAAACATCTCAACTAAAATCTCAATCATTTAGAATTCCCCCTTTTTCAGATGAACGACCTGTGTTGCATGCTCTATTTTGTTTTCTATATCATGGGACACCATCACAATTGCAATCTTATTTTCTTGATTAATTCGATGCATTAAGCGATAAAAATCTTGCGTTGCCTTCGGATCTAAATTAGCTACCGGCTCATCTAAAATCAATAATTTCTTCGTTGCACATAACGCCCTTGCTAACAAGACACGTTGTTGTTGTCCGCCTGATAATTCACGATAACAACAATCACGCAACTCATAAATTCCTAACTCTTTCATCCACTTTACAGCTCGCTCTTTATCTGATTTCTTATACAGCGGTAGCCATCCACACTGATTCAAACATCCTGATAAAATAATCTCCCAAACACTAGCCGGAAACTCTTTTTGAATCACGGTTTGTTGAGGTAAATACCCTACTTCAGATTGTTTTAATGTCTCATTAAATATAATCTGCCCACTACTTGGTTTCTTTAAATTTAATAACCCCTTTATCAACGTACTTTTCCCTGTTCCATTTTCTCCAATCACCCACACATAGTCACCTTCATGAACTTTAAAACTAAGATTTTTAATGACTGTATACTGATCATATGAAAATGAAACACCTTCAACATGTAATAATTCCACGTGTCTAATACCTCCCTTTTTAATCACATTTATCAGTTTAAAATCATGCTCACTTTAGCATCTTGACTTTTAATGTAATAGGAGTAAAGACTTTGATAAGTTGGTTATCTATAGTCCCCCTCATCAGCAAGAAATAAACAATGAGTAGCGTAACCCTTAGAAGAGGATTTGGGGGCAGTAGCGATTCCATCTTATCTTTTGTTAAGGAGCAGACCACACAAGTGACTTCCTCACAGTGGTGATTTGGTTCAATAGACAGATGTAAACTCACCATTAGATAAGAAAACAAAACAAAAAGACATATTAAAAACGCCCATCTGTCTTTATATTGTCTCATCATAAGCTCTCCCCCCCTTCATAAAAAAAGGATTGCCCTTTAAGGGCAATCCTTTTATATACGTTTTGTTACCCATCCTATCAATGAAAATAGAATAAATACAACGGCATTCACAATGACAACACTCGCTCCTGCTGGGAGTGAGTATAAAAATGACAATGTCATTCCAATAAAGAAACAAACAACTGAAACAAATCCAGCAGAAATAATCACTGACTTAAAACTATTAAACACACGCATTGAAGTTAAAGCTGGGAAAATAATAAGCGAAGAAATCAACATTGTTCCCATAATACGCATGCCTAATACGATTGTAATAGCCGTTAAAAAAGCAATCAACATATTATAAAGTTCTACCTTAACACCTGTTGCTTTAGCAAAGTTTTCATCAAATGTCGTTGCAAAAATACGATCATAAAATACCACAAACAAAATAAATACCACTGCCGATAACACAATACTAATATTTACATCATTCTTCGTCATTGCCAAAATACTTCCGAACATATAGCTATTAATATCTGCATTCAAACCAGTTGTTAACGACGTTACCGTTACCCCAATCGCAATGGATGTACTCGAAATCAATGCAATGGCTGCATCCCCTTTAATCTTACTATTTTGACTAATACGAAGTAAGAAAAAGGCTGCCACGACCACAACCGGTACTGCTATCTGAAGTGGCGCTAAATTCATCGCCATTGCGATGGATAAGGCTCCAAACCCAACATGCGATAATCCATCACCAATCATTGAATAACGCTTTAGCACCAAACTCACCCCAAGTAAAGCTGAGCATAGTGCCACCGCGCTCCCAACAATAATCGCACGAACCATAAAACTATACGAAAACATTTCCTGCCAAATACTAATCATGCTTAATATCTCCTACATGACGGCACGCATTCGTGTGACACAAATACTCTGCCGGCGTCCCATAAAATAATACTTCTTTTTTCAATTGTAAAATCTTTGTTGCATGATTAAGTCCACTATTCATATCATGTGTGACCATAATAATACTCATGCCATACTCTTTATTCAATTCCTCAATCAATTGATACAAATTCGCGGTGGTGATTGGATCAAGTCCCGTCACCGGTTCATCAAGTAATAACACTTTCTCAGAAGCACAAAGCGCCCTTGCAATTAAAACACGTTGCTGTTGACCTCCTGATAAATCGCGGTAACACTTATTCTTTAAATTTTCAATCTTCAATTTCTTTAAATTCTCCATCGCGCGTTGCTTATCTGCTTTTGAATAGAAGGGACGCCATCCGCGCTTATTTAAACAACCTGATAACACGACTTCATAAACTGATGCAGGAAAATCACGTTGTACAATCGTCTGTTGTGGAAGATATCCAATTTCATTTTGCTTTAACGAAGAACTAAACTCAATACTTCCTGACTTAGGAGAAACCAATCCTAAAATTGATTTCATTAACGTACTTTTACCAGACCCGTTATCCCCAACAATACAGAGATAATCCCCTTCATTTAATTCAAAACTGACATCTTTTAAAGCTTGTGTTTGATCATACGAAACATTAAGCTCTTTACAGGTTAAAATACTCATCTTAATCAAGTCCTACTTTTAAATTTTCAATATTTTGTTGCATTAATGAGACATACGTTACCCCATTATTAAAATCTTCTTTTGAAACATTATGCGTAGAATGAAGTAATAACAACTGCGCACCTGTTTCTTCACTAATCATCTGACCAATCTTTGGATCAATTAATTCTTCATAATAAATAGCCGGAATATTATTAGCTTTAATCTCACTAATCATCTGAGCTACTAATGCTGCACTTGGTTCTGCTTCAAATGGAGCTGATACATAATCAATTCCATAGTCTTTCATTAAATACTGCAGGGCAAATCGTCCTGAATGATAAATCGTTGTACGTTTAGCATTCGCTACTACATCTTGTAACTCCTGGTCTAATTTATCTAATTGTAATTGATAAGCCTCTGCATTTGTTTCATAATAATCTGCATTCTCTGGATCAATCTCACATAAAGCTTCTAAAATATTATTTGCCATCACTTTTGCATTCTTAGGACTTGTCCAGATATGTGGATCATACGTATGATTATGTCCATCATTTGCCGTATGTTCTTCTTCCTCGTGATCGTGATCTTCTGCTTCATGGTCATGATCATCTTCTTCCTCAATTCCTGTTCCAAGTAAAGTCACACCTTGTGAAACATCTAAAACATAAACATCCTGACTGTCAATACTTTCAACAATTTTATGAGCCCATGTCTCCATCGATTCCCCTGTATAAATAAATAAATCTGCCTTATTGATTTTAATAATATCCGCCGGTGTCGGTTCATAAGAATGGGACTCCATCCCTGGAGGTAATAATAATGTTACCTCTGCTTTATCACCCGCAATTTGACGCGCAAAATCGTACTGTGGAAATAACGTCGTGACAATTTGTAATTGATCAGTATCTGATGTTGACGTGGTTTTAGACTCTCCACTACATCCGACTAAAATTAAACTCATCATGATAGACATCATATATATCAATTTCTTCAACTTTAAATACCTCCTAAAAAAAGTCATACTCTCTATGTTATGTCTATTATAGCATAACTTCATTCAAATGATAGACATTATCAATTAAATGAATATATGTGCAATCACTCATACAACGTCAAAAAAACTAGGAAATTAGCTTCCTAGTTTGAAACAGAAATATTTTTTTACCGATGAAATAGATAAGTCGCGTTAATTTTTCAAAGTGTCCAAAACTAATCTGGGCTTATATCATTTTAAGTTTTCTTAATAAAAGAATGATGACATTTTGGACAAGTAATCTCAATTTTTCCTTTTCCTTTTGGAACACGTAATTCTTGTCCGCATTCCTTGCATTTATAATATCGATACTGACGCTTTGTTTTAAATTGGCGGTATTTATTTATCATTTTCGTCTGAATCGGATACCAATATCTTAAAAACAAGATATTTTCTTGATGTCTCTTCATTTTATTTTTAGATAACATACGGTAATAACAATAAACTAATGGAATCCAAGCTAAGATGATTAGCCATTTCCATCCTAATAATTGACCAATTAATGTGATAAAAATACTTAAAAACAGTAGTCCAATCGAGAAATGATCAACCCCTGTTCGTCCTTCCATAAATCGTTTAAACCACTCCACAATAACACCTCACTTTATTCACTTAAAATCATTATACACCTATCATGTTAAAAAAACCGCGATTTTTTTCGCGGTTTTAATTTTTATTCAGTCAAGCTCTCGCCATTTGTGGCAATCACTTCTTTATACCAATAGAATGATTTCTTTTTATAACGTTCTAACGTTCCTGATCCATCATCATGACGATCCACATAAATATATCCGTAACGTTTTTTTAGTTCAGCAGTTGAGGCACTGACTAAATCAATACATCCCCAAGATGTGTAGCCCATTACCTCTACTCCATCTTCGATGGCTTCACGTACTTGAACTAAGTGATCGTTTAAATAATTAATACGGTAGTCATCCATAACTGTTTTATTTCCATGTTCATCTTCAACTAACACATCGACTGCTCCTAATCCATTTTCAACAATGAATAATGGTAATTGATAGCGGTCGTAGAATTGGTTTAAGACATAGCGTAATCCTTGAGGATCAATTTGCCATCCCCATTCAGATGCTTTAAGGGTTGGATTTGGAACTCCCCCCATAATATTTCCTTTACCAGCTACCTTTTTGGCTGGATCAGCGGTTTCGCAGATACTCATGTAGTAACTAAATGAGATAAAGTCCACCGTATGTTTAAGGATTTCTTCATCACCTTCTGCAAACTTAATTTCGATATTATTTTCACGGAAATAGCGTTTCATATAACCTGGGTATACCCCTCGCACATGAACATCTGAGAAGAAATAGTTCATATGTTCTGCTTTCATCACCGCAATCATATCATCTGGATTGGGTGTCAGTGGATAAGTTGGCATACTCAAAATCATACATCCAATTTTAAAATCTGGATTGATTTCATGACCAATTTTCACGGCTAAGGCACTAGCCACTAATTCGTGATGCACGGCTTGGTATAAATCTTGTTTTGTCAATTTTGATTTATCTGTGTAAATTCCACCACTTAAGAATGGCGCATGTAACACGGAGTTAATTTCATTGAATGTTAACCAATACTTTACTTTATCTTTATAACGTGTAAAAATCGTACGAACATAATTTTCGTAGAAACCGATTAAATCACGACTCACCCATCCATCGTATTTTTTTGATAAGTGTAATGGCGTTTCGTAGTGAGAAATAGTGACTAATGGTTCGATTCCGTACTTCGCTAATTCATCAAACACGTTATCATAAAATTGTAATCCCGCTTCATTTGGCGTTGCCTCATCCCCCTGCGGAAAAATTCGCGACCAAGCGATTGATAAACGGAAGGTTTTAAATCCCATTTCAGCAAACAGTTTAATATCTTCTTTATATCGGTGATAGAAGTCTATTCCCACTAACTTCATATTATCAACAGTTGGCTCTTCTGTAATCGGCCCCATGATTCCTTTAGGTGCGACGTCTTGTGTTGAAAGACCTTTTCCGTCTTCGTTATAAGCTCCTTCAAATTGGTTAGCAGCTGTCGCTCCTCCCCATAAAAACCCGTCTGGGAAACGTTTCGTCATGTCTGACACATCCTTTACTTTTGTGATGCTTCCCTTATATCACACCCAATTCCTTCGTTTCAATAGATGTCAAAAGACCTGGTTGAATGATTCAAAATCATCAACTAAATAGGATTTAAAACTGAAACAGTGTTACAAAAACTTTTTGTATAAATCGTGATATTCATTAATCTCTTCGTATCTTTTATTTTGTCTGATACTATTTTCAAAATTTTGCGAAAAAAGAATCGCAAATAATAACTCAAAAATATATTCAGCTGACGTTTGAAAAAGTAAAGTTCCCATATCTGAAAAACGGTGAACGTTATACACATAAAGGTGTTCAGTGCTTAAACCCGCTAATGTTGAATTTTTAGATTCTGTTATCATGATGATTGGGATATTCTTTTCTTGAAGAAGTTTTGCTATCCGAGCGAGCATGACGTTTTCTCCAGTCCGACTGATCATCATGGCAACATGACCTTCACTTGACACCATAGCCTGCATGAACTGAGCGTTACTTCCGTCTTGAATCGCGCTATTTTTCCCTGCATAAAGAAAATTGGCAGCTGCATATTTTGCTAGATGCAAGTTGTTATCAAAAGCATAAAGGTCGATAAAAGTTGAGTGATTTAAAAGTTTAGCCACTCGTGTCAATTGATCAAGGTCAATTCCTTTTTTGGTTTCTTCGATAGCGGTCATTTTTAAGGCGGCTACTTTGTTTAAAATAGTATGAATGGACTCATTTGAGGTAATTGGATTTTCTCGATTAATGTGTCTTGGGGTTTGACTAATTTCTTGAAGGTATTTTAATTTAAATTCCCCATAACCACTCATGCCGACTTTTTGACAAACTCGAACAACGGTTGCAGCTGAGGTATGCGTTAAAGTGGCTAATTGACGTGATGATAGTTTAGCAATTTCTTGTGGATAGTCAAGGAGGTAATCGACCACTTGAATTTCGGAGTTCGTTAGTTTGTTGAGTTGCTTTAGTTCTTTTAATTCCGTTACTAGCTTCATGATTTCACCCGTTTCTTTTCTCTCTTTATTTTAACTGAAATGATGACTGGCTGACAACGTTATCTCATCTGATATCTGTTTACGGGAGTCTTAAGTTTTGCTATAATATCTTTCCATAAGGTGTTAATTTTCAATAGTTTCAACCAATTAAAGAGGAGTTGAATGAATGAGAAAAACATTAAGAATATTACTTGGACGTGTTGGCTTTTGTGGGATGCTGATCGCCCTACAAGCCTTAATCTTAATCGTTGTGATTTGGCGGTTCCAAGAATACTTTGTTTACTTTTATGCTTTTTGTGTCTTACTGAGTGTAGTCGTTGTGATGGGAATCTTAAATAATCGTTTAAATCCAGCTTACAAAATTGCTTGGATTATTCCAATTATGCTGGTTCCGATTTTTGGGGGATTATTTTATATTCTCTTTAGTAGTGATCAAACTCGTAAAAAGTTTTTAAATGAAATGAAGCCTATCAATGAGAAGATGAGAGAATGTTTAATACAGGATGCTGACATTACTGAAAAACTTAAAACTCTTGATAAGCGGGCCTTTAATCAATCCAGATATATTTTGGATTATGCACAGGGGCCTATTTATGAAAACACCACAACTGAGTACCTTACACCCGGAGAAAAAAAGTTTGAACGTTTACTTGAAGAATTAAAAAAAGCAAAACATTATATCTTCCTAGAATACTTCATCATTGATGAAGGGATGATGTGGGATACGATTTTAGAGATTTTAAAAGAAAAAGCGGCGCAAGGGGTTGATGTACGCGTCGTTTATGATGATTTCGGTTGTTTATTTTTACTTCCTTCTGGCTATGATAAAAAGCTTGAAGCAATGGGAATTAAGTGTTGCGTATTTAATCCATTCGTTCCGTTTTTAACACTTCGTATGAATAATCGTAATCACCGTAAAATTGCGATTATTGATGGACATACTGCTTTTACAGGCGGCATTAATATTGGAGATGAGTATATTAACGGCTATGAAAAACATGGGCATTGGAAAGATGCTTCGATTATGATTAAGGGCGATGCGGTTTGGAGTTTTACCGTCATGTTTTTAACGATGTGGGATTTCCTTCGTAAAACGAATGAAGATTACGAACCTTTCCGTCCTCATATTCATCACAAAGAATCGTTTGAAAGTGATGGATTTGTTCAGCCGTTTACGGATAGTCCACTAGATAATGAATCGGTTGGGGAGACCGTTTATTTAAATTTAATTAATTCGGCTAAAGATTATGTTTATATCAATACGCCTTATCTGATTTTAGATAATGAAATGATTACGGCTTTATCACAAGCCGCTAAACGTGGAGTCGATGTCAGAATTGTGACTCCGCATATTGGTGATAAATGGTTTGTTCACGCCGTAACTCGTGCTAACTATGCTTTCTTAATTGAAGATGGTGTGAAGATTTATGAATATACACCTGGATTCATTCATTCTAAAACATTTGTGGTAGATGGCGAGTATGCCGTTGTTGGAACGATTAATCTTGATTACCGCAGTTTATACTTACATTATGAGTGCGGAGCTTGGTTATATAAAAATAGTAGTATTAAAACCATTTACGATGATTATGTTGAGACCTTGAAAGTCTGCCAATTAATCACGTTACAAGATTGCCATAATATTAAATGGTACAAAAAGTTCATTTATGCTTTCTTACGAATTTTTGCCCCATTAATGTAGGAAAAGGAGTTCCGATTTGGAACTCCTTTTTTTATGAATCCTCTTTAGATATATTTTAAGATTTCTTGGTATTGTGTTTTAAGTTCTTCATCTTTTATTCTGCGATTAGCAGGGCTTGGAGATGGGAGCACGATACAAGGAATGTTTGTTTTAGGGTAACAAAATTTTGTATAGAATTCGGCTGCTTTTTTTCCGGTTGTAAAGACGGCGTGAATAGGCGCTTGTTTTAGGATCATGCTTAAATCATTTGGAATTGGATTTTTAATGCTAGCATCAGAGGCTCCTTCTATGTCACAACTTTTTAATACGTCCCAAAGGGCAATATGGTGACGATGTAGGAAAGCTAGTCTATCTTCATTGGTAAGTGGTAATTCTTCATGAAAGATGTCTGCTAGGACAGGCCAAAATCGATTTTGGGGATGACCATAGTAAAACCCATTTTTTCTAGACTTTGGAGAGGGCATGGTCCCTAGTATTAAGACTCTTGAATTTTCATCATACACTGGCTTAAAGATATGTTCGACGACTGCCATCTAGTTCACCTTCTTCATTAGAAATTTCTTTTATTATAGCATGTTTTCTAATGAATTTTTTTAAGGTTAAGGCTTCATCTATCATGAAGGCACCGCAAATGAAAGGACAGATGACGAACCACGAAGAAAAGTGTTGATTGATAAATGGATCGACGAGCATTGGTTGAAAATAGTTAACTCCGATAAATGTGAGAATCATCCAACAGATTGAAAATTGAGGGCAGATTAGTCCTTGTAAATTGAATTTTAGCATAGAGTAATCCCAGTAGTCCTGATGAAAAATATGACGCGTCAGAAGTCCTGATAAATATTCAACCGTTGTTGGTACGATAAGGCACAGTATTAAAATGGAAATTGGCGATAGTAAAAACGTATCTTTCATTAAGATGAGCAAAGCCATTGCGATTGCATACATCGGTTTGAAAGGTCCATATAAAAAGCCATCTTTTTTCATTTGTCCTGTTAGCATATAAGAATAAAATTGTTCGATCATCCATCCAATGACACCATATAAAAAGAAGTTAAATAAAAAGTACCATGCGTAATACATACTAGACACCACCTGTTTTTAGTGATAGTTTGTTCCCTCTCCCCTAAATTCATACTCCACCTCTTTTTATTTTTTCCTTTTATCGTTAAACTATAAATAAATTGGAATTTTATTGTAACAAATAGTTTTTTCCACTCATTAAAAAGAATGGAAGAAGGTTAACAAATATGGTGATTAATAAAAAAAACATCTATTCAAGTCACCTTGATAGATGTTTTTTAGTGTGTGTGCTTATGTTTTAAATTAGATTAATGATCTATATAACCCAATAATATCTTCAAGGCTTGCCTCTTTTGGATTTCCAGGAGCACAAGCATCAGCTACTGCTGATTCAGCTAAGAACTGAATATCTTCTTCTTTCACGATTTCTTTTAAATCGGCTGGAATATTGATATCTGCTGATAATTGACGAACAGCATCAACTGCAGCTTGGCGATACTCATCTTGTGTCATATGATCAACACCCTCTACTCCCATTGCACGTGCAATTTCACGGTATTTTTCACCTGTTGCATCTGCATTAAATTCCATAACTGTTGGTAATAAAATTGCATTTGCAATCCCATGAGGTGTATCATAAACAGCTCCCAATGCGTGAGCCATTGAATGAACAATTCCAAGACCTACGTTTGAGAATCCCATTCCTGCAATATATTGTCCAAGTGCCATTCCTTCGCGACCTTCTTTTGTATTAGCAACTGCTCCACGTAATGATTTAGCAATGATTTCGATGGCTTTTAAATGGAACATATCCGTCATCTCCCAGGCTGCCTTTGTAATATATCCTTCAATCGCATGTGTTAAGGCATCCATTCCTGTTGCTGCCGTTAAACCTGCTGGCATTGAAGACATCATTTCAGAATCAACAATTGCAATGACTGGAATATCATGTGTATCGACACATACAAATTTACGCTTTTTCTCAACATCTGTGATAACGTAATTGATGGTCACTTCAGCCGCTGTTCCAGCAGTGGTTGGAACGGAAATAATTGGGACACTTGGATTTTTAGTTGGGCTGACACCTTCTAAACTACGAACATCCAAAAACTCTGGATTATTAATAATAATTCCAACTGCTTTGGCTGTATCCATTGATGATCCTCCACCAATCGCGATGATATAATCAGCTCCTGATGCCTGATACGCTGCTACTCCATGTTGAACATTTTCAATTGTTGGATTTGCTTTAATATCTGAATAAATTTCATAAGGTAATCCTGCCTCATCTAGAACAGCTGTGACTTTACCTGCTACCCCAAACTTAATTAAATCTGGATCGGTACAAACAAATGCCTTTTTAAATCCACGGCGTAACACTTCATCTTTAATCACTTGAATAGATCCTGCCCCATGGTAAGATGTTTCATTCAAAACAATACGATTTGCCATTTTCCAATTCCCCTTTTCTCATCAGTAGCCTCTCGCTACTTAAAATAATACTTAGCAACTTCATTATGCTTTAATTCTATCACTAAGATAAAGTTATCCCTTCTTTTTAGTTAATAAAGTCCATATTCAAGTCATCAAAATCTATCACCTTATCAACTAAAAGCAAGACTATTATAATGCTTTCTCAGTAAAGAAAATCGTCAAAAAATAAAGGAAACATCCGACTTTATTATTTTAATCTCTTTTTAAATGAATCAAATTGGAAAGGTTAAGAAATGAACCTGTCATTCATTTAGACGTATCGCTCTTCGAGTGAATTAAATTAATAGAACCTACGTACTCAGTCTTTCTCGGATAAAGCCTAGATTAGAAAATATATCAAGAAAATTAAGCTAATAAAAATCCTAGTCACAAAGCGACTAGGATTTTTATTTAATTGGAATCACTTATTGGATTTTAAAATTTAATTAACCTATCGTTATTTGTTCTTCGGGATAATTAAATCTTGGTGCTGCTGTTTGATAAGCCCATAAGCAGGCAATACTAAATGGACCTAAACGCCCAATAAACATGATGATACACAAGATGAGTTTGTTCGCTATATTTAAGCTCGGTATAATTCCAGTTGATAATCCGACTGTTCCTGTTGCGGCAATCACTTCAAATAAAATACTCTGAAGTGATAACTCAGGTTGAATCAATAAAATAAAAAACGTTCCAACAAATACAACTGAGATTGCTAGTAAAAAAACACTAAATGCCTTAATAATACTTTCAGCTGGAATTCGGCGATAAAAGGCTGTAACAGGACGATTAGTGGCAAAAGATTTAATAGTTTTTATAATGGTAAATAACGTCGTTGTTTTAATTCCACCACCGGTCGAACCAGGAGATGCCCCAATAAACATTAAGACCATTAAAATAAGAAGTCCAGCTTGTGAAAAATCATCAATAGGAATGGTAGAAAAACCAGCTGTACGTGCCGAAATACTATGGAAGAAGGCATCAAACCAACTAAAGCCTTCTGATAATTTTAACAAAATGGTTCCGATGATTAATAAAGAGGCTGTTGTTACCATGACAATCTTTGTATTCATACTACATTTTTTGAAATTTCTTTTATGATAGATATCAAGCATGGTGACGAATCCAATCCCTCCTAACCCAATTAGAGTAGCTGTTGTCAATAGCAACACATAATGATGTCGGTATGGAATTAAATTCTGTCCTCCACCTAAAATATCAAATCCCGCGTTATTAAAGGAAGCAATCGCATGAAAGGCACTGATTCCTAAAGCTTCCCAAAACGGATAATGTTGAATGAATGTAAAAAAACTAAGAATCATGCCTACTAACTCAATCACCAGAGTTAATTGTAAGACCGATTTAACTAATCGAACCACTCCACTCAACGAATTAAAATTCAGCCCTTCCATCAATAATAATCGATGATAAACTCCAAATTTCCTTTGCATCACTAAGATAAAAATAGCACCTACTGAGGTTACCCCTAACCCACCTATTTGAATCAGTAATGCAATGACTAGACGACCAAAAGCATTAAACTGTTCAGCTGTTTCAATGGCAATCAAACCGGTCACGGTAACTGCACTGGCTGAGGTAAATAAAGCATCGATATAACTGACATAAGTCCCTGGCATATGCGCAATTGGCAAGGCAAGTAAAACAGATCCTATTAGAATAACTGACATAAAACCTAAAGCAACATATTGAGTCGGTCCTAAACGTTTAGTCCGTAACACAAATCTTCCCTCCAACTTATACTCTCTTCTCTTTTATGATAATATGACACTATTATAACTCTGACAAATGTCGAAAATAACCAAATTTTTACTAAATTCATTTTTTGTTATCATATCATGGACCTATAAAAAAAGCTAGAATGTATACCTCTAGCCTTTGAAAAATTTTATAAATAGTTAACTGAGTTTTATCTTTTACTATCTTCTCGCGAAATCAACAAAAATAAATTTATCCGGTCGATGGCGAGATTCAGTATATTGGAACAAGCTTGTATCCACTAAATAGGTATAACTTCTAACAACCGCCACCATATCAAAGTTTTTTAAATCTAAGTACTTTCGATCCTCATCGGTTGCCATTTGAACTGTGATTTCTTTATTAGCATATGCCACTTTCAAACCAAGTTCACCTTCAATATATTCATATAATGAATCTTGACAGGCTTCCTCTGTTAAATGATCAACATATTTGCAAACCACATAATCTTTATCTAAAATAACCTTTTCGCCATCAATGGTTCTAGAACGGACAATTTTCCACACAGGTTCTTCAGCATTTAATTCCAAGTTTTTACGAATCGATTCTCGTGGAATTTGTTTCTCTAAAAGTTCAACAGTTGTCTTTGCATTACGACCTGAGCGCTCGGTAATTTCTTTAAAACTGACAACTCCCGAAACTGGGAAATTTAATTTATTTATATCAAGTACAAAAGACCCTTTTCCTTTTGTCTTTTGTATATATCCATGTTGTTCTAACATACTTAACGCTTTACGGACGGTATCTCTTGAGACTTGATAGTGGTTAATTAAGTTTTTCTCAGAAGGTAACATACTTGTTGGCTCATAAATACCACTTTCAATTTGACTTACAATGTCATTATAGACTCTTAAATATTTTTTATCCATCGTCATCACCGTAAAACATTTTAACACATATACGGATAAGATAAAAAGCAGTAAAACTTTTTCAAAGAAAAAATTTACTGCTTTTTGTGGGATAACTCATTGTTTCTTATTAAAATTCTATCGAAATGACTTATTATTTTTCTAATTAGTTTTCAATATAGTAAGCAATTGATTCATATGGACGAAGTGTGATTTTTTCTGCTAACTGCTGGCTATCTTTGTAGTTTGAAATTAAAATTTTAGCATCACTCACTAACTCAGCTGGCATTTCAACTTCTGTTTCTTTTCCATAGTAATTATTTAAAACAATTAATTTTTGATTATCTAAGGTACGCATATAGGCTAATACTTGTGGATGATCCATTAACATCATTTCAATATTACCATCTGAGATAATGTCATACTCTTTACGTAAAGTAATTAATTTTTTGTAATGATAGAAGACTGAATCTTGATCTTTTAAAGCTGCTTCTGCATTGACTTCTTCGTATGATGCACCCACTGGAATCCAAGGTGTTCCACTTGTAAATCCAGCATTCTCTGTCGCATCCCATTGAACCGGCGTACGAGAATTATCACGTGATTTAGCACGTAAGATTTCTAAAATTTCTTCTTCTTCAATTCCTTGCTCTTTTAAAATATTGAAGTAATTAATGGCTTCGACATCACGGTATTGTTCAATTGTTGTGAAATAAGGATTTTTCATTCCGAATTCTTCACCTTGATAAATGTATGGTGTTCCACGCATTAAGTGAATCGTTGATGCTAACATCTTAGCACTTTCCTTATGATAATTCACGTCGTCTCCAAATCGTGAAATCGCACGTGGTTGATCGTGGTTACACCAGAAGACTGCACTCCATCCATTTCCAGCTTGCATACCTTCTTGCCACTCTTTGAAGATATCTTTTAACATGGCAAAATCAAAGTCCATTAATGTCCACTTATCTCCATCTTTATAATCCACTTTTAAGTGGTGGAAATTAAACACCATTGATAATTCTTTTTCATCTGGATTTGAATATCTTATACAATTATCAACAGATGTTGAAGACATTTCCCCTACTGTAATCACATCAGGATGTTTACCAAATGAGTTTTCGTTTAATTCTTTTAAGTACTCATGAATTTTAGGTCCGTCTGTATAGAAACGACGTCCATCTCCGATTGTATCATCTTCAAAAACTTCAGGTTTTGAGATTAAGTTAATAACATCTAAACGGAATCCTTTAACCCCTTTTTCTAACCAGAAGTTAACTACTTTATAAATTTCTTGGCGTACTGCTTCGTTTTCCCAGTTTAAATCACCTTGTGTGACATCGAATAAATGTAAATAGTATTGATCAAATTCTTCAACGTATTGCCAAGCAGATCCACCAAATTTAGAAATCCAGTTTGTCGGAGCTTGCCCCTCTTTTCCGTCTTTGAAAATATAGAAGTTTTTATAAGTTTCATCACCTGACATCGCCTTTTTAAACCATTGATGCTCAGTTGAGGTATGGTTAAATACCATATCAAGCATAATCTCAATTCCACGAGCTTGTGCTTGTTCCACTAATAATTCGAAATCTTCCATCGTTCCAAAACGTGGATCAATGTTGTAATAATCAGCTACGTCATATCCGTTATCTTTTTGTGGCGAGATATAGAATGGAGTTAACCAAATGTAATCGACTCCAAGTTCTTTTAAATAATCTAATTTCTCTACTACCCCAATTAAATCCCCGAGTCCATCTCCATTCGAATCATTAAATGATTTTGGATAGATTTGATAAACAACGCTTTGTTTAAAGTTTTTCATGATGTAAGCCCTCCTATTTTTCATGAGAATGCGAGAAAAGGGAACAACTTCTTAAAGAAGTGAACCCTAAACCCAAAATTATTTTCTTATAATATTATTTCATACCCGAGTATTTCCTAGCTAGTAAGGATTGTACCTTTCCATATCAAGAGACTCGATTTTTATTTTTTTAATTTACGTTTTGCTAGTACAACAGTTAAGATGAATGGAACAACAATCGCAACCACCATTGCTACTGCAAACATTAACATGTGTGCTGGTTGAATTGATAAGATACCAGGTAATCCACCAATACCTACCGAGTTAGCCATAACACCTGTTGCAACTGAGATAACTGCTGCAATTCCCGAACCGATCATTCCGGCAATGAATGGGAATCCGTATTTCATATTGATACCGAAGATAGCTGGTTCAGTTACCCCTAAGTAAGCTGAGATACAAGCAGGAACTGAAACTTGTTTTTCTTCTTCATTTTTGCGATTTACATAAATCATACCAAGAACAGCTGAACCTTGAGCAATATTTGATAAAGCGATCATTGGCCATAACATTGTTCCACCAAACTCAGCAACTAACTGTAAGTCGATTGCGTTTGTCATATGGTGTAATCCTGTAATAACTAATGGTGCATAAGCAAATCCAAAAACTCCAGCAAATAACCATGAGAATGATGATGTTAATCCAGCATATACAACACCTGAAATCCAAGAACCAATTGCCCATCCAATAGGACCAAGTACTGTGTGTGCTAATAATACAGTTGGTACTAATGAGAAGAATGGAACAATAATCATTGAGATTGAATTTGGTGTAATTTTTTTGAAGAATCGCTCTAAGTAAACTAAAGTAAATCCGGCTAACATGGCTGGGATAACTTGTGCTTGATATCCAATCATATTAACTTGAGCAAATCCAAAATCCCAAACTGGAGCGACTGCATCTCCACCAACTGCGTAAGCATTTAATAACTGTGGTGAAACTAATGTAATCCCTAGAACAATACCAAGAATTTGTGTCGTTCCCATTTTCTTAGTTACAGCCCATGTAATTCCGACCGGTAAGAAGTGGAAGATTGCTTCCCCAATTAACCATAAGAAGCTATGAACACCTGACCAGAATTGTGAGATTTCAACTAATGTCTTTGTTCCATCTTCGAACATTTTAATGTCACCAATGACATTTCTAAATCCTAAAATTAACCCACCAATGATGATAGCTGGAATTAATGGTGAGAAAATTTCAGCTAAGTTAGCCATTAAACGTTGAATCCAACTCATATTTGATTTAGCAGCTTCTTTTACATCTTCTTTACTTGCATCTTGAATACCTGCTACAGATTTGAATTCATTATAAAATACGGCAACGTCATTTCCAATAATAACTTGGAATTGTCCTGCTTGTGTAAATGTTCCTTTTACGCATGGTAAAGCTTCAATTTTTTCTACTTCAGCTTTTTTTGGATCATTTAAAACAAATCGCATACGTGTCATACAGTGTGTGACAACGGCAACGTTTTCTTTTCCACCAACAAATTGTAAGAGTTGTTGAGCCTCTTGAGTAAATTTCCCCATAATGTACCTCCTTAAATTTTTTATTATGAATCGTTCATGTCCTTCATCCCCAAACATGTACGTATATGTTTGTTGCTACACACTTATTCTAACCTGTACGTATATGTTTGTCAACACACTTTTTACACCGTTTACATTTTTTATGTATACATTTTCAAAAAAAAACTCCTTCGACAAAACACGACAAAACCATTGATATTATCACGCTTTCATCATCTTTATTTTTATTATTTTTCCCTAAAAATTTTTTTAAAAAATAAAAAAATCATCAGCATAAACTGATGATTTTAACTATAATTTTTTTAAATCTTTCGCTATCTCATTCATACAATCTTCTGCTTGCGGATAAACGCCACACTTATCTAAAAAGGCATGATCCATCCCCTTATACTGAATATACCTAACTTCAACTCCGGCTGCGTTTAAACGATTAACGTATGCCTCATCCTGTAAACGTAAAAAATCATACTCTGCACTCACAATCAAAGTTTTTGGAAATTGACTCAAATCCTCTACCATTAATGGAGATAATTCTGGATGAACAAGTGGTATTTCATCACGAACATATAACTCATTGATTAACGGCATGCAATTTTTTATACTATGAATCGTACGCTTAACTAATTCATCATCAGACTCAAATGTATACTGATCTAAACTAAATTGATAACCTTCTTCTGATAATGAAACAACTGGATATAATAAAGCCATATACTTAATTCTTCTTAAACTTTTGACATCTCTTAATACACAACCTGCAGCCAAATTACCACCTGCACTATCACCCGAAATTCCAACACGATTGGAATCAATTCCTAAATCATTAGCATGATTAAAAATATAATTTACAACAGTGTCACAATCATTTAATCCATGTGGAAAAGGAGCCTCAGGAGATAAACGATAATCAATTGAAACAACGACTACGTGCGCTTTTTGAGCCATTGCTTTACATGGATTTTCAACTACATTTAAGTCTCCACCATAAAATCCCCCACCATGAATAAAAATAAGCGCTGGTAATAACCCTTTATGATTGATAGGATAATAAATTCGAACTGGGACACCATCTAAGATTTCATGTTTTACGATAATTCCTTCACTGATATCCAAGTTATCAAATCCCATTCCCTGTCTGATACGACCAATTTCAATTCCTTCAAATACCGTATCATCAACTTTTGAGAATTCTACTTTTGGTTTTAATCGCTGAATCTTTACACGTGGGTCAAGTCCCTTCGTTAATTCCGGTACTTCTTTTATTTGTGTTGGTACGCCATTAATCGTAATCATTTTAATTTTCGATAATTTGTCTAAGCATTGTTGATAATTTAAAATCATGATGGCCTCCTAAAAATAATCATCTATAATGTATACCTATCTTTATATTTCCGTTAGTCTAACATGTAGATAATTAATTGTCAACGATTTCAAAAAAGGAGCTATTTCTAGCTCCTTTTACTATGTCGTAACTAAATCTTTTAACTGACTTATCTCCTGAGATGCATTTGGCTGGTTAGCAAAATTTGAAGTTTCCTTAAGATTCTCAAAAGCAGTTGAAATCATTAGTTTGATACGATTCAGTTGATTGACCTCACTCGCACCAGGATCATAATCGATAGCCACAATATTAGTTCCTGGATACAGTCGTTTAAGTTCTTTAATCATTCCTTTCCCCGTCACATGATTTGGTAAACAGGCAAAAGGCTGCATACAAATAATATTTTTTACATCCATTTCAATCAGTTCAATCATTTCCCCTGTTAATAGCCAACCTTCTCCTGTTTTATGACCTAAAGAAACAACAGATTCAGCACCTTGTGCTATTTCTTTAATGGTTTTAGGTGGTTCAATCAAGTGACTATTTTTAAGAGCCTCTTTCATTAGACGTCGGTACTTCTCAATGACCTGAATGACTGATTGTCCCAAGAGCTTAGACCATTTTGATTTCAATAATAATTTATCTTCTTTGGAATAGGAACAATATAATAAGAAATCAATGAGTCCTGGGACTACAGCTTCTGCTCCTTCAGCCTCAACCAATTCTACAACATTATTATTAGCCGTTGGATGAAACTTTACTAAGATTTCTCCTACTAATCCAACACGTGGCTTTCTAATACGACGAATTGGTAAAGCTTCAAAATCTTTAATCATATCCTCAATATTTTCTTTATATTGTGTTTGATTAGGTGCCATTAAAGCCGTACTACAAATCTGTTCCCACTTTATATATAGTTGATTAGCTGACCCCTTAACGATTTCATACGGACGTGTTCGATATAATAAACTCATTAATAAATCACCGTAAACTAACGCCATTAAAGCACGGTTAATCAGTGGCCAACTTATTTTAAATCCTTCATTTTTTTCAAATCCTTGGGCACTTAATGAAATAACTGGAACTTGTTCAAAACCTGCATCCTGAAGTGCCTTTCTTAAAAATCCAATATAGTTCGTTGCGCGACATCCTCCACCTGTTTGCGTAATTAATAAAGATGTCTCATTTGGGTTATACTTACCAGATTTTAAGGCGTGAATCATTTGGCCAACAACTAAAATAGCGGGATAACAGGCATCATTATTTACATATTTTAACCCCTCATCAACCGCTTCATGGTCAAGAGATGGAAGAACTTCTACTTGATACCCTGATGCTTGAAAAGCAGCTTGTAAGAGGCCAAAATGAATCGGTGACATCTGAGGAGCTAAAATAGTATGTGTTTTTTTCATTTCTGTTGTAAATTCAATCGGATGATAAGTATTATCCACTTTAAGACGTTTAAAATGATTTTTTTCTCTCTCAAGCATCGTTGCTTTTAAAGAGCGTAATCGAATTCTTGCAGCCCCTAAATTATGGCCTTCATCAATTTTTAATGTCGTGTAAACTTTTGAATGAGCAGCTAAAATATCATGTACCTGATCTGTTGTCACAGCATCAAGTCCACATCCGAAAGAATTTAATTGTACCAATTCTAAATCATCTCTAGTTGCAACATAACTTGCGGCATTATATAAGCGAGTATGGTAAGTCCACTGATCCATTACACGAAGTGGTCGCTCTACTTCACCTAAATGAGAAATTGAATCCTCTGTCAATACAGCCATTCCAAGTGAATTAATCATCTCAGGAATTCCATGATTAATATGCGGATCAACATGATAAGGACGACCTGCCAATACAATCCCTTTCATGTTATGGTCCTCTAAATAGGCCAGTGTTAATTGACCATTTTCACGAATATCTCGTTTAAAATTCTCAAACTCTTTCCATCCCTTATCAACACTTTCACGAATTTCTTTCCAGGGGATATTAAAATCTTTAAAAACTTCGTGCAATCGTTTAGCTAATTTATCTTTTTGATCAAATGGCAGAAAAGGTTTAAGGTATAAGATATCTTTTTCACGTAAGACGTCTAAATTATTTTTAATCACTTCTGGATATGAAATAACAATTGGGCAGTTGTAGTGATTATCTGCCTTTTTATCTTCTTGTTTAGAATAAGTTAACGATGGATAAAAGATAAAATCCACCTTTTTTTCAACGAGGTTCATGATATGACCATGCACGAGTTTTCCAGGATAACAAACCGATTCAGATGGAATGGTCTCCATCCCTTTCTCATAAAGCTGATTAGAAGAAGGATCGGATAAAATCACACTAAAGTTTAAATTTGTAAAAAAGGTGACCCAGAATGGATAGTTTTCATACATATTTAAAACACGTGGAATTCCAACAGTTCCTCGTTTCGCAACCGATGGTTCAATGGTTTTGTAATTAAATAAACGATTATATTTATAACGAACTAAGTTAGGAATAGGACGTACTTCTGCCATTTTACCGGCCCCTCGTTCACATCGATTTCCCATCGTAAAACGTTCGCCATCTTTAAATTTATGAATAGTCAGTAAACAGTTATTTGAACATAATCCACATCTTGCACTTCGACTAGTTAACTCAAAATGTTCTAATGATGCTTGATTAATTAACGTTGAGACTTCCCCTTCTACATAACGCTCTTTTGCAATTAAAGCAGCTCCAAAAGCACCCATAATTCCTGAAATATCCGGTCGAATAGCTTGACGATTTGATAACTTTTCAAAAGCTTTTAAAACAGCATCATTATAAAAAGTTCCACCTTGAACCACAATTTTTTGTCCCAATTCTTCAGGATTTCTAAGTTTAATCACTTTAAATAGAGCATTTTTAATAACTGAATATGAAAGCCCTGCAGAAATATCCCCTACTTTGGCACCTTCTTTTTGTGACTGCTTGACTCTTGAGTTCATAAAAACCGTACATCGCGATCCTAAATCAACCGGATTCGAAGCATTGATAGCAGAATTCGCAAAGTCTTCGATGCTCAAATTCATTGATTTTGCAAAAGTATCTAAAAAAGACCCACAACCTGAAGAACAAGCTTCATTTAATAGGATACTTTCAATATTTCCATTTTTAATTTTTAAACATTTCATATCCTGTCCACCAATATCTAAAATACAATCGACACCCGGACAAAAGAAATCTGCCGCCTTATAATGGGCAATCGTTTCAATTTCACCAATATCCACTTTTAAGGCAGCTTTTAATAAGGCCTCTCCATATCCTGTAACAGTAGCTTTAACAATATGAGCCTCTAAAGGGAGTTGGTCATACAATGTTTTTAAAACACTAATCGTTGATTGCAAAGGACTGCCTTCATTACTTCCATAATAAGAAAAACAAAGGTTCCCGTCTTCATCAATGAGGGCAACTTTTGTTGTCGTGGACCCAGCATCAATTCCTAAAAAACAGTTGCCCGTTAAAGTAGATAACTCTCGTCGTCCTACTTTGGCCATTTGATGACGTTTTATAAAAGAATCATACTCATCATCTGATTCAAATAACGGTGTTAATCGAACCGATTCAGACGTGTGAACCTCTTTAATCGTTTGTAAAGAGTTCATAAACTGAGAAAAAGAGATCACTTTAGAATCCATTGAGGATAAGGCAGCTCCTTTTGCTACATATAGTTGAGAATCATTAGGAAGAATGACCTCCTCAGGCTTTAATTCCAGAGTTTCAATAAATCGATTTCTTAATTCTGATAAGAAGTATAAAGGTCCCCCTAAAAAGGCAACATTTCCACGAATTGGACGTCCACAGGCAAGCCCACTAATCGTTTGAATGACAACAGCTTGCAAAACTGAAACAGCAATATCTTCTTTTGCGACTCCTTCATTGATGAGAGGTTGCACATCGGTTTTAGCAAACACCCCACAACGGGCAGCAATAGGATGAATGACTTTATAATGTTTTGCAAGTTCATTTAACCCAAGGGTATCAACTTGTAATAACGATGCCATTTGATCAATAAATGCGCCGGTTCCACCTGCGCAAGTTCCATTCATGCGTTGTTCAATTCCATCTTTAAAATATGTGATTTTAGCATCCTCTCCCCCAAGTTCAATTGCAACATCAATTTGAGGATAGTAACGTTTTGTCACTTTTGTTGAAGCCACAACTTCTTGAATGAACGGAATATTTAGATGTTTAGCTATTGCAATTCCACCAGAACCTGTCATATTCACCGTAATATTATAATCTTTAAACTGTTCATACGCCTGTTTTAAAACAACGGTTAATGTTTTTAAGATGTCAGCAAAATGACGCTCATATGAACTAAATAGAAGCTCTTCTTTTTCATTTAAGATAACGGCTTTTACCGTTGTTGATCCCACATCAACCCCAATATGAATAAGTTTTTGTGTCATACTTACGCAGCTAACCTGCTCCCCTCCTTTATTGATACAACTTTTCCTTAACTCCTTTTTATCAATTTTCGATTCATATTTTCCATTTACAGTATATGGATGGTTTTTTCAATTTAGACTAAAAAAAGCTAACTCAAGATTTGAGTTAGCTTTTTTATATTTTTACTATAGGGTATTTTTAGACATGTTTTTTTGTAAAGTTTAAAACTATATTATTTGTTTTGAATATATTGTGCAGCATTTTCTCCTGCAATACGTCCTGAAGTATAAGCAAATCCACATGCTAATCCTTCATATGGAGGATAACTTCCGTTTGAATAATATCCACCTGCTGAAGAACCAACCACATATAATCCTGGAATAGCATTATAATCTAAATCAATGACTTCTAATTTTTCATTGACTTTAACTCCACCTACTGTTCCCAAATAAACAGCACGTGCTTCAAACGCATAGTAATTTCCTTCAGATACTTCATAAACTAATGAATCTGCTGATTTACCGTAGTCAGTATCTTTTTTATTTTGAACCATTGTATTATAGCGTGCAACAGTTTCTTCTAATTCTTCAACTTTCATTCCAGTTGAAGCTGCTAATTCTTCTAATGTACTTCCTTTGAATGCTGAACCAGCTTCTACAGCTGCATCTGCCATAGCAACGAAGTCTCCCGTTCCTGCTGTATATCCAGGTCCTGCGTCAGATAATTTAATGTTTGCTCCATTTGAGAAATCTTCTAATGTTGCTTCATCGACAATGATGTAGTAACGTCCACCTGCTGAATAGGCAACATTTGACCAGAATACTGTATCATAGATAGCATCTTCATTTCCGATACGTGTTCCTGAGGCATCAACCCATAATAATGGTGCCATTAAAACTTGTGTTAATAAGTCTTCAGAATGTCCTTGAGCTCCTGTTGAAGAGTTTGCCAATTGAGCGGCATGTAATAAAGCAGTTGATGAATCCCAAGGAATTCCTCCTGCTTCAATTGCAGCATCAATTCCTTCACCAAAGTTGGCAACACCTAATGAATAAACTAAATCTGTATGTAAGTTTTCATATACTTTTTCAGTATTTGCTCCATATCCACCAGTTGCAATAATAACAGCATCCGCATTAACAGTTAAAATTCCACCATCTTCTTTAGTTGCTGTGATTCCTGTTACAGTTCCATCTTCAGCTTGTAAAATTTCATTTAAGCTTGTATTCGTACGAACTTCAGCTCCCATTTCTTCTAAATGAGTATAGAAATTCTCAAATCCTGCTTGTGAATCAACAAACTTGTGATAAGCTTTCCATTTGTATAAGTTATCTTCATGCGCTGCTTGAGTTGTTGTTGACGGTAAATAGAACTCCATTCCATATGACTCTAACCAATCAACTGTTGAAGCAGATTTTTCAACAATAGCACGTGTTAATGGTCCATTTGATAAATATTGATTAAATTCTAAAAGTTGAGAAACAGCTTCATCAACCGTTAAGTTTAATCCTTCTTCTTTTTGTAAAGTTGACTCAACCGCAAACATTCCTGATGCTAACATTGAGTTTCCACCAACTGAGTTAGTCATTTCAATAATTAAAACATCAGTTCCAGCCTCCGCAGCAGCTAAAGCAGCAGCGGTTCCAGAACCACCTGCTCCAACAACAACTAACTCAACTGTTACTTCTTCATCAACACCTGTTTTTGTTACTTTACGATTTTTCATTAATTCTACATCAAAACCAGCTTGTCCTAACGCATCTTCTACTGCAGTTAAAACACTGTTACTCGTTCCAGTGGCACCTGAAATCGTATCAACTGCAAGACTTTGATGTTCAACGATCGATGCTGCTAATTTAGGTGCAGCTGCTCCCCCAATCGTTGGTGTTTCTCCTGATGCATCAACGTCAATTGAAAGAATTGTTCCTTCATCGTCAACCTCAACTGTTGCGACAACATCTCCTCCAAACCCTGCTGCCGTTCCAGTGTATGTTCCTGCAATCACATTAGCTGTTGTTGCACCTGTTGTAGCATCATTCTGTTGCTCTTCCGTTACATTATTTGACTGACATCCAAATAAAACTGATGCCGCTAACATGATAGACATCAAGCTAAATGTCGTCTTTTTGAAAGCTTTGTTCATCATTAAGACGAACCCCCTTAAATATGTTATTTTTTTCACGATTTACACAGATATTATAACAAAATTTCACAATGTGGTAAGTTGAGTCTAATAAGTAAAAAAGTGGTTTATTTTAAGAAATGTTGTTTAATTTAGTTTGATATTGTAGAATGAGGGGGCGAAAGGATGAGATTGATTTGATCATTAACAACGAGACTTTTATACCATTTCATAAAGCATTACAAATAAAAAACCATCAAGGTTTTACTTTCAATGAATCAAAAAATATTTATACCAAAAAGAATTCATTTAATAAGTTATTTCATTATCAAATCTGCACGATACCTGATGATATCTCATCAATTATAGCTAAATCATCCTGTTTTACCATGTTGATATTTTTCAATAAATGTAAACTTATAATTGGTAATGAAACCATTATTTGCATGCCTTATTCCATTATGTTTATAAAAAAAGGATGCCATTATAAACTTCAAAAAAAACAGTCAACTGACGTGGTTTTTATCTTTGACTGTCATGAAGATTTTTTTGATAACTTCATTGTTTCACAAATTGCAGACTGCCCTATTTTTTACGATTTATTAAATTTAACAGATGCAAAAAATGAGTATCTATTATTTGATTATCAAAAAGATTCATCCATTCTCTCAACCCTTCATTTGTTCTTAACTGAATTGACACAATATAAACAGGCTGTGCATTCCGCTAAAAACTATAAACTGTTGTTAGTGATTCTAATGTCACAACTCGATCGAAATCATATTCCCTACCTCGTTATTCATGACTCCAGTATGATGCAATGCTATGATGAAGGGAAAATTTTAAAATATTTAAGTGATAATTTTTGCACCGCAACGCTATCTTCAACAGCTGAATATTTCAATTTTCATCCGGCCTATTTTTCAACATTATTTAAAAAGCTTTTCCACCAGTCCTTTTCGAAAAAACTTCTCTCACTTAAACTTGAGCATGCTAAACGGTTATTAATAACCACTAATTTAACAACAACTGAAATCATGCATTGTGTTGGCTTTAATGATAAAAGTTATTTCTTTAAATCCTTTAAAACTTACTATCAAATCACGCCTTTACAGTATCGAAAAACGTATTCTTCTTTATATCAAAACAAAAAAAATCCTACTGAGTAGGATTTTTTTTATTCATCAAAATAATTAAGATACTTATAACCACTAAAGCAACTTATCGTTTTAATGCCTGTAACACATTAGCGTAATTCGGTTCTTCTGTGACTTCTTCACAGTACTCTACATAAGTAATCGTATCAGTTTCATCTACAACAAAAACAGCACGAGTTAACAGTCCTAATTCTTTAATATACGTTCCAAACTTCATACCAAAGTCATGTTTTTTATAATCAGATAAAACTTGTATGTTATCAATTCCAGCCGCTCCACACCATCTAGCTTGTGCAAAGGGAAGATCCATTGAAATGACATAAACACTTACATTATCAAGCGCTGCTGCTTCTTGATTAAACCGACGAACCTCTGTATCACAAACGGGTGTATCAATGGATGGAACACTAACATAAACCTTCTTACCTGTAAAATTTTTAGATTCAACCGCATTTAATTCTTGATCAGTCACAACAAATTTCGGAGAAGGGTGTCCTACTTTAACATGAGTTCCTTCAAGTGTCACATAATTTCCTTTAAATTTAACATTCATACAACTACTCCTTTATTTAAACTTATCTATCTTAATATGGCTAAAAAAACTGTTTTTAATGTTACCTTTTTTTATTCTTTGTATATTTTATTAAGAGATACGTTAGGACAATGTCCTGTAGGAGGCGATCTATCATGGTGACTTCACATCATCCTTCATCATTTGCTAAAGGATTAAACTTTTATAAGCTTTTTTGGCTTTTTTTTGTCGCATCCTTCTTAGGAGTCGTCATTGAAACGATATGGTGTATGATAACCCGTGGTGTTATTGAGAGTCGAACTGGCTTAATTCTTGGGCCTTTTAATCTAGTTTACGGATTAGGTGCTTTATGCATGACCGCTGGCCTCTATCCTTTAAGAGAAAAACCAGACCGAATCATCTTAGCAGGAGGATTTGTGATTGGAAGTATTTTTGAATATATTTGTAGCTATTTTCAAGAGCAATGTTTTGGGACTATATCTTGGGACTATAGTAATTTTTGGTTCAATTTAAATGGTCGAGTTAATTTACTTTACTCATTATTTTGGGGATTATTAGCCATTGCTTGGATTCGATATATTTTCCCGAAAGCTTCTATCTTAATCGAAAAAATCCCAAATCATATTGGTATTCCATTAACTTGGATATTGGTTTTCTTTATGGTGTTCAATACATCGGCATCTGCTATGGCTCTTTACCGTCAATCTGAAAGAAGATTAGAAATACCTCCAAGCAATAGAATTGAAGCATTTTTTGATGATTATTATCCTGACGAAGTCATGGAAAAAATTTATCCTAATATGGTTTATATTGAATAAAAAAATGCTCTATAAAAGAGCATTTTTTTATTAGATACGTCAGACTAAGACCTATTTAACAGTCAAAATAATTTTGGAAATTAGACATTTGATCATCTCCATCTGATTCTATTTCATGTTTTTTATGATGTGCACGTGATAAAACTTTCAAGACAATAAATAAAAGAAAACAGCAAAGTAAAATAGAATATTTTGAAACGAGATGAACTAGAAATGTCCCGCAAAATGCACCTATACAAAATGATCCGATAATCGCATAGTATCGCCCACTAATTCGACCGGATTCCTTATCCTTCGTGGATAAATACTGAAATAAATGGCGTGTAGCCGAACGAAGATTTCCGGTACAGGTCATTGTCACATAAGATTGTCCAACTAAGTTTTTAAAGGTGCATCCCTGCATAGCAGAAATAAATGAAATTGAAACATTAATGATACTTGATGGAAATAAATCAGCAGTAAAAGCAATGATTGCTAGTAATATGATTTCAATGGTTAACATGCGCATACGCCAAATCCCTGGACCGATTGCCTTATAGTGTTTTCGAATCGCTTCGGTAACTAAAATTCCAATAAAATATGATAAAATCGGTGCTAGATAATATAAGGCATCTAACCAAAGTCCTTCTGCTAAAAGTATACATAAAAGGACGATATTTCCAGTCTGGGCATTCGCAAATACATGCCCCTCCAAAAGATAGGTATAAGCATCTAAAAATCCCCCAACAACAGCTAGCATCATGCCTACTTTTAATGTTTGATGAATAGGGATATACACTTTTTCTTCCATCGCCCTCCCCTCCTTTTATTAGATAAATCCAAATATTTTTAAATGAGTCTTAGCAGTTCAATCTTGTTGATGAAGATCATAATTGTCCTCAACCTAAAAGTTTTTATACAGATAAATTCTTTCTAGACTCATCTATATATTCTTGTTTTATCATATGCTGAAGTAAGAGACTAAAAGCATTATAAATCGCTAGAAAAATAAAAAAAGGAGCTATCTTTTTTCAAGATAACTCCTAAAAATAACAATATCCAAACTCAATTTTTTAAATAAATCCAAACATTTTTTATCAACTTATTCCATATAGACCCGTCGTTGGATCTTGAAATAGTGGGATATGAATCGGATTAAAAGTGAACCAAATAAAAAGTATCACAATGACTGCAATCAAAAACAAAGCAATCATTTCATGAATTCCTTTTCCATATTTATAATTTCGATATCCAACGTACTGTCCAACTAGAAAAGCTAAAAAGACGATAAAGATATCAATTGCCATATTTTCAATACCAAAGGCACCAGTATAAAAGTAATACATAACCGGAACAGCAAGTATTGCAACGACTAAAGAGATAAATTGGCTCGTAAACCATTTCGCAGCATCAATTCGATACGTATGACGTTTTACAAAATAATAAATGGTCCACCACAAAATAGTCGGCCATAAAATAACCTTACAATGCTCCCATGTACTTTCATTCACTGGTGAGAAGATTCCCGCTACCATATTTTGTCCTGTTAAATCATAGATAAAATGAAATCCAACTGCTAAAACAAATAGCCCGATAATCCCTTTTAAAATCCATTTTTGAGGGGGGACAGTATCAAAGTATGACATGAAATCACGACTCCTTTAAACAAGGTATTTTTGAGTAATTTCTTTTAATTGTTCTTCATTTTGCTTAATATAACTTTCAAAGTCTAGTCCTGACTCTTCAACTAAAAGAGCTAGTTCATATAAAAATTCTGGAATACGTGTTTTTTGAATTTCACCAAAGACTTCACCAAGACGAGTTTTTCCTACTTCATATTTACCACCAATCCATAATGTGAAGCATTCTTCTACAGTAGCACCAACCTTTTTCTTTTTACCCGTAAATCCGATTCCACTAATTTGATGTACTCCACAAGAATTTCCACACCCTGAAAAATGAACAGCGGGAAGTAATTCTGTTTTACATTGTTTTTCCTTAAAATATTCCATTGTCTGTTTTAATACACCTTGACTATTACATAATCCAATTTGACAAGTTGGAATTCCGATACAAGCAACACTATGCTCAAACGGAGTGTCTCCTCCCATCGATTCAGTTAATTCTAACAATCCTTTTGCTTCTTTACCCGTTAAGTTTCTAAAATAAACACCTTCGGTCATAGCCAAACGAATGTCTACCCCTTCAATATTAGCTAAATAATCTAAGATTTTTTTCAAATCTGCTACTTCGAATTGTCCACCAATCGGGTGAAGATAAACACTATATAACCCTTCTTGTTTTTGTGCAAAAAGGCGTTTTGATTCTACGTCACACTCACAACCAATTTTATGAATTTCTTGTGGTGTAATATTTAATTCTAAACCACCTTTATTTTTTGCCTCATCTAAATGCTTTTGATAAGCTTCAATAAAAGCTTCTTCACCCATTCGTTCTACGATATATCGAACACGGGCCTTATTACGATTTTCATAATCACCTTCAGCTTTAAATAAATTAACCATTGCTTCTAAATGATAAAGAACATCATTTGGATTAATTAACGTTGGATATTTAACTGCTAGTCTAGGATTTTGTCCAAGACCCCCACCTAAATAAACTTCAAAATAATGCTGACCTTCCTGAGTTACCGCTAAGAAACCTAAATCTTGTACGGTACAATGTCCCTCATCCGCATTACTGCTTGAAAAAGAGACTTTTAATTTACGAGGTAAATGATACGTATAAATTTGTTTTAAGAAGTAATCACCTGCGGCCCATGCATACGGTGTCACATCAAAAGCCTCAAGTGGATTTACACCAGAGAGTGGAGAAATAGCAACATTTCGTGGAAAGTTTCCACCAGCACCTCGTGTGTAAATATCATGGTCAAGTGCTTCTTCCATTAAATCACATACTTCATCAATTGATAAACCATGCAGTTGAATGGCTTGACGTGTTGTTAAATGAATTCGTTCCATATGATATTTTGTAGCCAGATTATAAACTGTATTCAACTGATCAAATGTTAACATCCCAGAAGGAATACGAAGTCGAATCATGAATTCTTTTCCACCTTTATGGGCATAGACCCCAAATCCTCCTGAGACATGTTTAAATTGCATCATATTTAGTTCACCATTAACAAATTGATGCCCCTTCTCACGAAAAACCTTCATTTCGTTACGAAGCACTTCTTTTAACTGACTCATTCTACTACCACCTTATTTTTTTATAATCTACTTTTAATTTGTCTCAATAGAGGAATTTTATTCCTAGCACGTTGAGAAAAAAGCACCTTATCAGGTGCTAGACAGGTAAATCTCTTTTCGTAAATAGATATCCCCCTAATGCATATAGAGCCAGTGCAATCATCAACAAGATGCACATAAAACCATATGCACTTTTTTCACCTGATGCTATTTGACTAGAAGGGTATAAACTAAAAATCGTAAAATATTTAAAGATTTCTAACTTTTCTCCAACATTAGATAACATCTGGATTAAGAAAAATAAAATAGGCACACCGGCTCCTATTGAATAGGATAATTTAATTTCATTGCTGATGCAAGAGGCAAAAAAACAAATTCCGCTAATAGCTAAATGTAGGACGTATAAACCAATATTCATCCTAAAAAGAATCATCATATCTAACTCTCCTGGGAACATCAACTGTGCAAAACCTATCTCACCAAGTGTTATTAACATAATTAAAGCACCTAGACTTGTCCACATCACAGTTGCTTGAGTTAAGATAATTTTTCCTCTCGTGAGAGGAGAGGCTAATAAATAAGCCATTGATCCTTGATCAACATAACGCGCAACCAAACGATTGGCCAAAATGATTTCAAAAATCATGGGGAAAACGAGAAACAAAAATCCATAAAGGTACGAAGCTAGAAATTCAATTAACGTTGTTCCAGGATTCGTCATTCCAAAGGCACTCATTAACTCTGGCATTACCTGTGTAAATTGTTCTAGCACTTCTCCAAGTTTTGGATCAAACATTCCTGTAATAATCCCTGTATACATCATTAAGACAGCAAAAATAATAAGAAAAACTTTGTAGCTAGCTTTAAGTTCTCGTTTAAACAAGGTCAAATTTATCACGTTCTATCCCCTCCCATAAAAATGTAAAAACAATTCTTCTAGTGTTGGTGTTGTTGTATCTAAGTCCATAATTTTATACTCTGAGATGAGTTTTAAAAATGGAGGTAGCGTCCCCTGATAATGAACCTTAACTTTTATAGGCGAGATAAGCTTTGCATCTGTCACGTCAGTTGTGAATCTGCTAGCCTCTTCTTCTGTTGCAAATGTTAAGACATAGGATTTATGCTTTGATGCCTTAATTGAATTCACATCCTCAACCGCAATCAGATGTCCATCTTTAATCATTGCCGTTCGATCACATGTTCTTTCTATTTCTTCAAAAATATGTGATGACATAAAAATTGTTTTCCCTCTTTCTTTCTCTGACAAAATAAGTTCAATAAAACGATTTTGCATAAGAGGGTCTAGACCACTCGTCGGTTCATCTAAAATTAAAATTTCTGGATCATGCATAAAAGCACAAACAATCCCAACTTTTTGTTTCATTCCTTTAGACATCTTTTTAATTTTTCCACTCGCATTAAGCTCAAACATTTCCATTAATTCATAGGCTCGGCTTAAATCTTTCATTCCCCGTACACTAGCCGCAAATTTAATAAAGGCGATTCCTGTCATATCATCCATAAAAGCAATTTCCCCCGGAAGGTATCCCAACTTTTTTTGAATACGTGATCGATCTTCCATACAGTCTAATCCATTAATTTTACAACTCCCTGAATTACCATGAATAAAACCCATTAAGTGACGAATAGTCGTCGATTTACCAGCTCCATTTGGTCCTAAAAAACCAAAGACCTCACCCTTAGATACTGATAATGACACATTGAAGATCCCACGTCCTCCCCCGTAATCTTTCGTTAATTGATTAATTTCAATGACACTCATGTTCTTCCCCTCCTGATAAAAATCACCTTCTTAATTGCCTTTTATTCCTAAGGAAATTATATCCTCCTTAAATAGACTGGTCAACCTTATCACAGTCATTTAGACTCTATCTTCTCACTTTTAAAAAAATTATTAATCATCAAAAAATCAGCCAAATTGTCTTTGATTAAGATTACTAACACAAGACTTAAAACACCACTACAAATCCAGACTGCATAAATACTTAAATAACTAATCAAAGTTGAACCCATAATAGCACCAAAACAAAAAGAACCAATAATAATGATATAACTCAAACATTTTATTTTAGATTCTTGATGATGGTGCAAACAGTAAGCTGTCAAATTTTCCGCTGCCGAACGAAGATTCCCCGTACAAACCGTTGTCGCATAAGCAAAACCATGAAGTTTCTTAAAACTACTAATTTGCATCGCACAAATAAAAGATACCATTGAATTAACAATGATTGGAGGATAACTTAACGGATATAAGCCAACGCCAAATAACAGAATAATCTCAATCACTAAAACATATTCATGCCAATAATCATGCTTCTTTACAATTTCTGTTACAACTGCTCCCATAAAAAAAGCAATAATTGGGACAAGATAATAAAGAGCTTGAACAAAATGTCCCTGAGAAATTTGTAAGGTCAATAAAACCATGTTCCCTGTCTGAGCATTAGCAAAAACGCCCCCTCTTAATAAATAAGTATACACATCCAAAAAACCTCCAACAAAAGCTAATAAAATTCCAACTCGCATTGTTTCATGCATTTTTACTTCCTGATTCATAAATCCCCCTCCTACCTATATACAAACAGAAATGTATTTCACTATTATAAATGAGTCTCAATATTGAAGTCTTTTTGATCCTTAGGCGTCACTATAGTCCAGTTAAAAGTTTTTCAAGTGTGAAAAACTTTTAACTGGACTTATATATATAAGTTATGAGACAATATACATCAATTTTCTCAGAACACGTTTTCAATAACAAAAAAGAGGATGACTTTTAACAAAGTCTCCTCTTTTTATTCTTATTCTTCTATCTTTTCAAATCGTTTAAACCTTTGACCATCCCTTGTAATAGTCTCAGTCCACATGGGGCCCCCTGCCTTTGCGAACAGCAAAGGTATCCTCAATTACTGGGGTTATTCTTCTATCTTTTCAAATCGTTTAAACCTTTGACCATCCCTTGTAACAGTCTCAGTCCACATGGGGCCCCCTGCCTTTGCGAATAGCAAAGGTATCCTCAATTACTGGGGTTATTCTTCTATCTTTTCAAATCGTTTAAACCTTTGGCCATCCTTTGTAACAGTCTCAGTCCACATGGGGCCCCCTGCCTTTGCGAATAGCAAAGGTATCCTCAATTACTGGGGTTATTCTTCTATCTTTTCAAATCGTTTAAACCTTTGGCCATCCTTTGTAACAGTCTCAGTCCACATGGGGCCCCCTGCCTTTGCGAATAGCAAAGGTATCCTCAATTACTGGGGTTATTCTTCTATCTTTTCAAATCGTTTAAACGTTTGACCATCCCTTGTAATAGTCTCAGTCCACATACTAGCCGGACGTACCCAAGTACCAAATTCACCATATAAGGCTTTATACACAACCATTTCTTCAAGAGTTTCTGAATGTTTAGCAATAGCTAATACTTCATACTCCTGCCCTTTAAAATGTCTATACTTTCCTAATTGAATTGTCTGTGACATCTCTATGCCTCCTAATACATTTATATTTCTAATAATTTTTCAGCAAACTTATTCATAAACCATCGAATACCTGACCCTACAACTACTTATAAACGAGAAACTCCCCTAGTCGTAAAGAATTTTTAAAAACTACATTCATTTTTCTTTAATATCATTTCAGGCCTTCATTTTTTATTGCCCCTCTATTGTGGATACATAGCCTCTCTAGGATGGGGCTATGAAGCCCTAGCTATTGAGGATTGCTAAGAGCTAACGCTTCTTAGTCTAGGGGATTCACTTTTGTAAATCTAGTAATTCATCTACGCGTTCGATCATATATCGCTGCGCATCTTCTAACCCTTTATTATAAAAATGTGGCCCCATTGTATCAATCAAAAAATCGAGCATTAATTCTGCCGATAAGTGTCCTAACTCCTCATCACGTTCTTTTAAAAAATAGGTTTGAAGCTTTGAAATCATTTCCTCTTTTTGTTTCTTACTTATACAGTCCTTCATAAAAAAACCTCCCTTATCACACTCTAACCAATAGTATATACCCAATCAACCTTATCCTTTTAAATCATTTCATCTTAAATCTTCAACTTTCTTATTCTATTTATATCATAAAGTATTCATCAATTACCAGTTCTACTTTTGACAGGGCCTTTGCTCCCCTCTAAAGCTCAAGTTTATAAAGAAGGTAAAAATCATAAAGAATTCGCCGATAATCGGTATAAAAGTCACGATAACTGACAACTATCAATTAGCATAAGAATACACTATCATTAACAAAGGAGGGTCAGTACAATGAAAAAAGCCTATACTTTTATTTTAATTGGAATGGTCTTCATTTATCTTAATCTACCATTGGTTGGATGGCTTGTTAACATAGCAGGTTACTTATTAATCGTGACTGGAACCCATCTCTTGACTCAACATAAACAAAATAAAGGTCTTGAACTGTCTAAATATCTCTGTATCGGACTAGCCTGCTTTGAACTGTTACAACAAGGATTTTATAATTTAATTGGAAACAACTCTACATACGCTTATATACTGATTATCGCTCTACTACTCATTCAATTTTTTATCTTCTACCTGATTATAAAAGCAGCAGCTGATGAAACTGAATCGCTCGATATTCAAACATACCAACAAGTTTACTTAATCATAGCAATCGTTGGGCTTATCTTATATATTCTCACTTGTTTCTTCTCAGGATTTTTTGCCTTACTCATGGGATTACAAGTCATTGAATTTTGTTTTCTCTGTTATGTCTTCCAATATTTCCGAACACACATCAAATAAAAAATCAACCAGTAACTGGTTGATTTTTTATATCTAGTTATAAATTGCTTTAATTGGTTCTAAATTTGCAGCTTTACGGGCTGGAACAATTCCAAATATAATTCCGATAATAATCGAAGTTGAAGAAGCCCCAACAAAGGCAGATAGTGATAAAATTGGAGTAAATGGTAAGAATAATCCAACGATCTGAGATAATACAAAACCAGTTAAAATCCCGATAATCCCACCGATTAATGTCACAAACATTGCTTCAAATAGAAATTGTAACAGAATAGAATTTGGAGTTGCTCCAATGGCACGACGAATTCCAATTTCTCGTCTACGTTCTGTTACCGAAACGTACATGATATTCATGACACCAATTCCACCTACAAGTAATGAAATCGCCGAAATAAAAGCAATAAACAGGGTAATCGCTGAAATCATCTCATTCATTTCTTTAACCATATCACCTGGATTCCAAGATTCATAGCTTCCATTAATTCCTTCATGCGCTTCTTCAAGTGACTTAATAACCTCACTGATTACGGCATCGTAGTCAAAACCATTTTCGATATAGATATAGGCACTTCTAGGCGCAAACTCTGTCTCATCCACTAAAGTAACAGGGGTTCGATCAAGTGAAGCCTGTTGAACTAAATCATAACTCCAATCAAAGATACTAGCTGGTTTAGCTTGTACACCGATAATCTCATACATAGTTGAATTTATATCGATAGCGACTCCAATAGCCTCTTCTGGACTACTAAATAAACTTAATGCATTTTGATAAGTAATGACGATAACATCATTTAAAACATCACTACTCTCAAAATATCTTCCTGCCGCAAGTTCTGGCTCTGGATAATTTTCATATGCTTCGGCAAAAATCGATGTACTTTGTCCAAAGATACTAGCCGATCCTGATAGGTAAGTAGGAGAACTATCTGAAGAAGATTCTCCATAAAAATCTTTATTAATTTCAGCTTTGCTAACACCTTTAATTTCTTCAATCATAAGGATATCATCATCTGTGATTGGCTTTATCGTTGCCAAATCGTCATAATTATTCGGATAAAAACTGACTTCAATTTTATTTCCCCCAAGTTCAGATGTCGTCTCAGCAAAGTAGGCCTTTACCCCATCACCAATTGCTAAAATAACAACAACAGAACTAATCCCAATAATAATTCCAATCATCGTCAAGAATACGCGGACTTTATTCGCCTTAATATTAATCAAAGCTCCTTGAATAATATTAATTAAATTCATGACATCACCTCTTCATTGAATACCCCATCACGCAGGTAAATGACTTTAGAGGCATACTTCACTAAATCAGGGTCATGTGTCACCATGACGATTGTTTTTCCTGCTTGATTTAAATTATATAAAATGTTCATAATTTCATTACTTGTATTTGTATCTAAAGCCCCTGTTGGTTCATCTGCAAAAATTAGTTGTGGTTCATTAATTAGGGCACGAGCAATCGAAATACGTTGTTGCTGTCCCCCCGATAATTCATGTGGATACTGATTTATTTTTTCTAAAAGGCCGACCATTTGAAGTTGGTGTTTTACTCTCTCAAGTCGCTCTTTTTTTCCAAGTCTGTTGTCGTACTGAAGCGGTAATTCGATATTTTGTCCAATTGTTAACGTTCCAATTAAATGAAACTGTTGAAAGATAAATCCAATATTTCGATTTCTAAAATGAGATCGTTCAACTTCAGTTAAATGCGTGACATCTTTACCATCAAAGATATACTCACCTTCCTCAAATCGATCTAAAAGACCAAGGACATTTAATAACGTCGACTTCCCACCTCCTGATTTCCCCATAATGACAACAAAATCACCTGTTTCAATGTTCAAATTCACTGACTTTAAAACATGTAGCTTATCTTTTCCCACATCATAATACTTTTGAATATTTCTTAATTCAATTAAATTACTCACTAGTTTCACCTTCACTTGGGTTGATTAAAATCTCATCCTTCTCTTTTAATCCAGATTTAACTTTTGTATAGCCTTGTTCTTCTCCTGCAACCTCAATCTTTTGTTTGGCAAACTCTCCCCCATTTTCTACATAAACATAATGACTATCACCCTCAACTACAATCGCCTCGGTTGGAATACTAATTAATTGATCGGCTAATTTGATAGAAACTTGAGCTTGATACCCATTCACGAGTTCAGATTGATCATCTAAACTAACTTTTACAAGATACGTCGATGATGTTGAAGTACCTGAAGTATTTGTCGCTTGAAGTGGATCTTCATCAATAAAGGTAATTTTGCCACTCACCGTTTTATTCGTCGCAATTAATAAGGTCTCAGCTTCCATTCCAACACTGATCTTCGCATAATCCTTTTCTCCAACTGATGCTGTGACATAAAAATCAGGGCTCTTTAACTTTAAAACAACTGGATTTTCTGAACTTGAATCTTCAACAAGTGAAACAACACCACTAAATGGAGCAACTTCTTTGATATATTCTTTTTCTTCAAGTTTTGTTTTTTCTTTAACTAGCGTGTTAATTTGCTCGTCTAAATTATTAAATGTTTCTTGATCTTCATCACTTAGCTGACTTCTTAAATCACTAATCTGTGTATCAAATTCTGCTACCTGTCCGGGTAAATTATATTCTAATTCATTCTTTTGAACATAGCAGCTTTCAATTTGAGCGTCAAGGTCTGCCACTAATGCGGCATCATTCTCATCATCTGGGTTTAACTCATTTTTTTGTTTTACTAATTCATCAAGTTTCTTTAAAATCTGATTCACTTGAGATTTAGTTTCTTGTTGTAATTTTGACTTTTGGTCCTCAATCGATTTAATTTGTTTATTCACCGACTTTGCTGCAGGTGTCCCTTCACTCGATAATTTTGCTTTCTTAGCATTCAATGTCGCAATCTGTTCATTTAAATCATTAATTTGACTCGTGATTTCAGCATTATGATAAGTGATTAACACATCACCAACTTGAACTGAATCTCCATGACTCACATTAATCGTCATTTCTTCACCTTTCGTCACATCCTTTGTGAACGTCGTATATTGTGATGGAATCACACTTCCTGATAAAATAACTTTCTTTTGATTTGGAACAACATATGTATTTTGAAATTGCATTTGCGGTTCCACTTCTGGTTGTGAATTAAATTTCATAACGCCTACTATTAGCATGAGTGTAAGAAGACTAGCTCCCACCCCAATAACGATTTTTTTCTTCTTCAACATCATAACCTCCACTTTATTCTCTAATTAACTTCGAAAGTAATTCTTACTTTTTTTGTACCTTTATCTTAACAAAATAATCTTAAGATATTACCTAAGAAGTTCTTAAGATTATTGTATTTTCTACAAAAAAATCCTCTAGTCGCAATGCCACCTATCATTGCTTAACTAGAGGATTTTAACTTATTCCATCATTGAAAGTAATTCTTCAATCTTTTCGACAACACCATTCTCATCATTACTTTTCGCCATGAATCTTGAAACTTGTTTTAACTGTTCGTGAGCATTTGCCATCGCAAAACTATGGTAAACACTTTGCATCATCTCTAAATCATTCAAGTAATCCCCAAAGGCGGCCGTTTGTTCATGCTCTAACTTAAATAATTTTTTAACGTGTTCAATCGCATATCCTTTATTAGCACCTTTAGCAGTAATATCTAACCAGATTTCGCCCGATACCGACACCTGTTGGGTTTCATAATAATCTTTATAATATGGATACGCATTTTTTTCTGAGCCTGAGAAGTCGCAAATCGTTACTTTTAAAATATCATCGTCCACTTCATCAAAACTCTTCACGACTTGACGACTTTCATAATATTTTTGAACTTGTTCCACAAATCTTTCATCTGTATTCTCAATATAGGCTGCCTTTTTTCCGCAGACAATAATATAAGCATTATCAATTTGACGTCCCACTTCAATTAATTCTTTGGCGACTTGTTTGTCTAAAGCGTTAATTAATACCTCTTCACCTTTATACATCACAAACGTTCCATTCTCTGCGATAAACATTAAATCATCCTTTAATTCTTCAAAACGTTTGGCTAGGTTATAGTATTGGCGTCCACTTGCAATCGCAAAAATAATATCTTTTTCCTTTAACTTTTTAAATGTTTCATAAAATGATGGGTGAATTTCATTTTGACTATTTAATAAAGTCCCATCCATATCAGTCGCAATAAATTTAATCATAATCCCTCTCCTATTCACAGCTAATGTTAAGACCTGTTTGTTCTAACTTTTCTTTAATACGCCCTTCTAACTTAGCATCCGTCATGAGATGCGTAATATCTTGTAACGTGGCAAATTGATAAGATCCATCACGGTTAAACTTTTCATTTTCTATTAGGACGAAAACTTCCTTAGATGATTTAATAATGGTTTTCTTCGTTATCGATTCTTCCGCATTAAAATTGCTAATAAAGTTCTCATCCACATTAATTCCACCAACACCGATAAAGCTTTTATCGAATTTACACATCGCAATTTGCTCATTGGCAAGGGCCCCAATCATCCCACCAAGTGTCGCATTATATTGACCACCAACCATAATAACTTCAACAAATATGTTAGCTGAAAATAAAGGGGGGATTTCAATCATATTTGTCACAATCGTTAAACGTTTATTTAATTTAGATAATTGTTTAGCGAGAGCAAAGTTTGTACTTGAAATATCTAAAAAAATAACTTCTCCTTCATTAATAAATGGAATCGCACGTTTAGCAATTAGCTCTTTTTTATCTAAATCATGATGCATTCGAGTATTAACTCCCTGATCGTGAACGAGTGGACGGATGCTAATAGCACCTCCGTATGTTCGCTTTAAACGCCCCTGTTTTTCAAGCATTTGCAAATCTTTTCGAATCATGCTTTCTGAAACCTTAAATTGTTCACTTAAATCTCGAACTAAAACTTTTCCCTCAATCAATAATAGTTCCTCAATTTTATCTAATCGCTCTTGTAAAAACACTATCTCACCCGCTTTCATTCCCATTTCATATCATTTATTATCGATTATTATTATAAAATATCTTATCTGTTGATACAAGTCCTAATATTGAAAATAAATTTAATAATATCAACCTATTTATTTAGTAATATTACGAATTTATTTTAGTAGATAAACTTAGCTATATATGGTAAATTAAAGATGATAGCGTTTTTAAAATGTAAGAGGGGGAAATCAAGTGTACTTACTAAATAAGAGTAAAAAAGTAATGCTAGCTGCAATCTGTAGTACATCTATTTTTGGTATAACAGCCTTAGCAGAAAATGATTTAGTTAGCAATTCAAGCTTCAATGATGCTTTGAACAACTGGCAAATCGAGGGGGATTCTACGGCTGCTAGTATTAGCAACGCATGGGGATACAACGACTCATCAAGTCTAAATTATTTCTCAAATCAGGATTATGAAGTTCGCACCGAACAAACAATCACTGGACTTGAAAATGGATTTTATCGTTTAGAACTTTATTCTTCAAGTAGTGGTGGTCAAGAAGAACACTATGTTTACGCCAATAATGGTGCAAGAACAAGCATTCCTGTCTCTGATGACTTTATTAAAGTTATATTAGATTTTGAAGTTTTAAATAATGAAGCAACCATTGGAATTTACTCAAATGGTCTACCAGGCACTTGGTCAAACTATGATGAGGTATCCCTACAGAAAAAGGATACTGAGTATCGCATGTTAAAAGGCGGAGACCTGACAATGGTTAACTTTATTGAAGATCTCGGAGGAGAATACTTTGATGAAGATGGAAATGCACGGGATGTTTTTCATATTTTAGCTGAGAATGGATTTAACTTCGCCAGGCTCCGTACTCATAATAATGTCGGACGTGATTTTTTATCACAATCAAGTCCTAGATACTATCTACCAGATGGGTATCAAAATACTGAAGATTTATTAAAAAGTGCAAAACGTGCAAAAGACGTTGGTATGGCAATTGAAGTGACATTAAATTACAGTGACTGGTGGCCAAATGCTGCAAATCAAGAAATTCCTGCCGATTGGCGTGAAGCGATTGAAGGAATGTCAGATAAAGAAGCGGTTGATAAATTAGAGACGTTAGTTTATGACTATACAAAAGAAGTGATGCAAGCGTTAGCGGATCAAGGGACGACGCCTGAATATATTTCACTTGGAAATGAGATGCAATATGGAATTTTATATCCGTATGGGAATGTTGTTAATTTTCAAAATCTAGCGCGCTTTCTAAATGCCGGCTATAAAGCTGTTAAAGAAGTCTCGACAAATACACAAGTCATTCTCCACTTAGACGAGGCAGGAGATGACGATCGCTATTTTTATTTCTTTGATGAGTGTGAAAAATATGGGGTGAACTATGATATTATTGGTTCATCATACTACCCATTTTGGTCAGAGGTAACGGTTGAAGATGTGATGCCTTGGTTTGAGATGCTCGGTGAAAAGTATCAAAAGAAAATTGTGATTATGGAGACAGGATATAAATGGTACCCTGTTACGGCCGATAAAAAACCAGGACAATTAATTACAAATGGGCCTGAAAGTCATGATGCCTCACCACAAGGACAAAAAGAATTTTTAGATGAATTATTTAATGGAATTCGAAACATTGAAAATAACTGGGTGATTGGAGATTTATACTGGGACCCAGTGATGATTAATCATGAGGGTGTTGGCTGGGCAATGATTCGCGGTGCCGCAGAAGATGGAAGCCAGGACATGTCTTTAAACAACGTTGTTTCAAACACGACTTTATTTGATTTTGAAGGAAAAGCACTGCCTGCTCTAAAATCATTTAAGGATACATCTGAAGGAAGTACAGAAGGGATGATTTCAGGTATTGTCTATGATGAAGAAGGCAATATTTTAACGGATGCGACCGTTATCCTAACCGTTGGAAAAGAGAAAGTCACTCGCTCAACTGACAAGTATGGACGCTTCTTCTTAACAAATGTAGAAGCTTCAACAACTTCAGAAGTAAAAGTAAGTAAATCTGGATTCAAGTCCGTCATTACAGCAGTTGATGTCCTCCCAAGTGAAACAACAACGATTGAGTTATCGCTTGAAGCATCGTCAGGAATTATTCCAATTGTGATTGGCGGTATCGTTTTAGTTCTTGCTGTTTTAGGGACGATTTTCGTTCAATTAAAAAAGAAAAAATAACTAATTCTTCAAAAAAATGAAACCCACCAAATTTTAAGTTTGGTGGGTTTCATTTTTTTGAATTGACGGAAGATTTATCAAAATGCTTGTCCCTATTCCAACTTCGCTTTGAATTTTAATTCCAAAGTCATCCCCATATAACAATTTAATTCTTTCATCGACATTATTGATTCCAATACCAGTAAAATGATATTTTTTTCGTCCCATCACCGTATCTGAGCATTCCATCCCAATTCCATTATCAATAATTTCAATATTCAATACTCCATTATACTGATTAATATATACCGTTATTGTCCCACTGTCTAAACCAGCAAAGCCATGGAAAAAGGAATTTTCAATAAACGGCTGAATAATTAATTTAGGAATCATAAATTCTTTACAGTCCTCTGAAATTTGGTAATTAACCTTAATGCCATCCCCATATCGAACTTGATTAATATAAACAAAATACCCTAAATTTTTGATTTCATCGCGAACCGTTGTCATCTCATCAGCTGTTCCAATCACATTTTGTAAGATAGAAATGAGTGAATGAATGGTTTCATCAACCTCGTCGATTCGTTGCTGCTTCGCTAAATATTTAATTGAACTCAATGTATTATATAAAAAATGAGGATTAATTTGCATTTGCAATGCGGTTAATTCAGCTTTACGACGCTGTTCTTGCTCTGAGATGAGATTCGTTACATGTTTATTAATATTATCTAACATCGTATTATATGCTTCTGTAATGAGCTGAATTTCCTCACTTCCTTTATTATCTAAAATATAGCTCTTAAAATCATGTGTTTCAGTAAAAGTCATGTGTTTAGCTAAATGTCGCAACGGATTCGTAATATATCTAGAAAAAATAAAAACAAAAATTCCAGTCAAAATTAATGTTATAAAAATAATTAAAATAATATAATCTCTCAAATATTCTAATGATGAAAATACAATTTCAGGATATATTTCTCCAATTAAATAAGCATCATAAAATGGAAGATACAAACCAATGATTGTCTTATCTACGGTTTTCAATAACTTAATAGGACTTGTTTCAGTTTCATCGATCTCATCTATGGTTTCAAATAGCTCTAATTTATTCAAATATAATTGCGACTTATCACTGCTCGAGAGAACAACTCCACCTTGTGTAATTAAAGAAATTGTCATTCCATCTGTTACATAATCTTCATAGGTTGATGCCACATATGCTTCATCAACAATAACAACTATATAACCTATCAACTGATCTTTTGGATTATACAATGGTTTGGTAACCATTATATTATTCAAATATGGGGATGACTCTTCAAATAACCCCTTTTGCGAATGATAAACTATCTGATTAATAACTTTTCCGTCTTTCATTAGATATTTTTCAAAAAAATGATTAGGAATCGTATCCCATTTTGATGGATTGCTCGTATAATAACGCCCCTCGTTACCCAATGCACTCGACACAATATAATAAGATGATTCTGGTGTTATATACTCCTCATAATCATCTCTAAAATGTCCTATATCCGTCACTAAATTAAATGACTCTAACGTAGATGGTTCGGATGCTAAGATATAATTTTTAAATTCATTACTACTTGAAATTTTACTAATTGCTATCGCAATCTTTGAGTTATAATCTAATAAACCTTTTTGAGCTTGTGTAAAATTCCGCTTAGCGATACTAATGACTTCATCTAACAAGACATGTTTTGAAATAAATAAACAACTAAACCCAATTGTAATTAGAGATACAAAAATAGCAGGTAGCATAATACATAGAATTCTTAAAAAAATCGTGTTATACTTTTTCATTTTTTAAACCAACCTAATTCTTTTCTACGATACATCGATGGGGTCATGCCGACATGCTTTTTAAATACCTTTGAAAAGTAATTATGATCTGAAAATCCAACAATTTTACTAATTTCTGCAATCGTATCTTGGCTATCTCTTAAAAGTTTCTGAGCTTTCTCAATTTTAATTCGGTTAATATAAGTCGTTAGATTTTCACTTGTTTGATTTTTAAAATAGGTGGATAAATAATAATAATTGATATGTAATTTATCTGCAATATCAGATAAGGTAATATCCTCGTTGTAATGTTCTTCGACATACTGGATAACTTTTTCTAAAATAATAGAATTTTTTCTTTCAATTTGCTGATTCATCAGGTCTGATATTTCATTTAATAAAACATTAATTTTATTTAGGATGTTATTAACATCGTGACATTGATCAATTTCTTTAAATAATTTAATTTTTCCCCTATTAATGTGACTAACATCAAACCCTAATGTACTGCTTGTGTTGATAATATTATAAATAATATTTTGAACTAATCGTTTAAAATCATATTCATCGTATAATCTTCTAAATTTAATATTCTCAAAATAATATTCAATATATTTCTTCGCCTCATCCATATGAAATCCTTTAATTAATTTGATGAGTTGTGACATATCAAATTCAAATTCTCCCTGAATACCATCGTTAATTTTAACCGTTTTTTCAAAAACAACAGATTCATTCCAAAAATAAAATAATCGTCCTATTTTACTAGTCAGTTGTTCATTTATTTTTTCTAATTCCTGAACTGTTTTAAACGTTGAACTCACAATAAATTTAATTGAATTTAACTCCTTGTTAAGGGCATCATTTAATATGCTAAGTGAAGCATAAAGATCATCTTCTACAGTGGGTGAGATATTAACTAATAGATAGTATTCACGATCACTACAAACCTCAATATACTGATACCTATTTAAATGAGCCTCCACTATCTTCGATAACTTATCTTTAACATTTTCTTTTTCTTGCTGTGGGATATTTTGTAGTGAACTCTTTATCAATATAAAGATAGATTGATCCATATAACTTGATAACTCTTCAAGATCCCCATGCGAGTTGTTTTTATCAATCAAAATAGATTTCAACAATTGTGATGGATTAAATGGAAGTCGTTGGGAAAAATCATGTTCTCTTAATTCAGTACTAATTTTCGTTAATAAATTAATCAACTGTTCACTTTTTAACTGAGGCTTTAACAAATAGTCTACTGCACCATATTTAAAAGCTTCTCTGACGTAATCAAATTCACTGAAACTACTTAAAATAATGACTTTAATGTGCGGATATCGCTCCTGTACCACTTTCGTAAAATCTATTCCATTCATGAGTGGCATCACAATATCCACAATCACAATATGAGGATTTAATTCTTCAATTAGCACCAAAGCTTCTTCCCCATTAGCTGCTTCCCCTACTATATTAAAACCATAGCTGTTCCAATCACATAAATATTTAAATCCATTTCTTAAAATCAATTCATCATCGACAATAAGCAATTTGAACAAATCTTTCATTGTCATCCCCCACCTCTATTTATTAAAATTGCATCTAATCACTAATATTTTATACTTTATAAAATTATTACTCTATTTCTAATTCTATCAGAAATCGCTTCCAAATATAATCCTATTATTGGTAAATTTTTTACTATAAACGCTTTCTTCATTCTGATAGTATACAAGTATAAGTTAATTATCATATAGGGGGACTTATCAATGAATAGAAAGAAATTATTTACTTCATTAACTACTTTATTTTCAGTCGTGTTATTATCAACCACTGCGGGTTGTAGTTCTTCAAATAATACATCTGATACAACCACCTCATTGAATTCAAATAAAGTAACGGTTTGGTGTTGGGATCAATCTTTTAACGGAAAAGCTTTATCATTTGCCGAGGAGATTTATCAAAAAGATCATCCAGATTTTGAATTAGAAATCATCGATCTTTCAAAAACTGACTTAGAACAAAAATTAACAACTAACCTAGCTTCAGGTATAACGAATTCATTACCAGATATCATTCTTGTTAACGATACAAATGCTCAAAAATATGTTGAATCATATCCAAATACATTTGCTGACTTAACAAACGCTGTTGACTATTCTAACTTCGTTCCATATAAAGTAGCAAGTGTAACAGTTGAAGACAAAGTATACGGAGTTCCATTTGATGTTGGGGTTGCTGGATTATTCTATCGTACAGATTATTTAGAAGAAGCAGGATTTAGTGCTGAAGACTTACAAAACATCACATGGGATCGCTTTATTGAAATTGGAAAAGTAGTCTATGAAAAAACAGGAAAATACTTATGTACAATTAATCCTAATGATGAAACATTAATTTCAATTATGCTTCAGTCAGCAGGTTCTTGGTTTATTACCGGTGAAAATAAAGGAAACTTCACAGACAACCCTGTTATGGATGAATCATTACAAGTTTATTATGAGTTAGCTTCATCCGGTATTGTAAAACCTGTTACAGGTTGGAGTGAATTTGTAAATAGCTTCAACAATGGAGATGTAGCAACGGTTATTTCTGGAGTATGGCAAATTGCAACAATTATGGATGGTACAGATCAAAGTGGTAAATGGGGAGTTGCACCGATTCCAAGCCTCGATGTCGCTGGGGCAACAAATGCTTCAAATGAAGGTGGATCAAGTTGGTTTGTTTTAGATAATGCTGCAAATAAAGAAATTGCCATTGATTTCTTATCTTCAACTTTTGGAAACAATACTGAACTTTACGAACAATTTTTAACAGAATGTGGTGGTGTGGCATCATACTTGCCAGCATTTGAAAGCGATGTTTTTGCTCAACAAGTAGAATTCTTTGGTGGACAACAAATCTATAGCTTATTCTCTAATTGGTTAACTGAAGTACCTAGTATTTCTTTTGGAACTTACACACAAGAAGCTAAAGATGCACTAAAAAATGAATTACCTAGCATTATTAATGGTTCATCAATTAGTGATTCTCTAGAAAATACTCAAAAATTATTCACACAGCAAGTTCAATAGTTTTACATTGTAGAAAGACTGCTTTGAGTGAGTCGCAAAGACAGCTTAAAGCAGTTTTTCTTTAAGTTAAATAGAAAGCTTAAGGTGATTATGATGAAATTAAAGAATTCTAAATTTAGTAATAATTTAACGGGATGGCTATTTATCATCATTCCAACACTATTGATTTTCATTTTTTCGTTTTATCCAATGATTCAATCATTTATTTTATCTTTTTATTCGGGAAAGGGATTAGTAACAAGTTTTGTTGGAATTAATAACTACATTCGATTGTTCTCAGATCCAATGTTTTTACAAGCCGTATCAAATACATTCCTATACTTAATTATTCAAGTTCCAATCATGCTAATTCTTGGATTAGTGATTGCAAATCTGTTAAACTCTCCTAAATTAAAATGTCGTAGCTTTTACCGTACAGCTATTTTCTTACCATGTGTGACATCACTCGTTGCCTACTCTATCCTATTTAAAAGTATCTTTGCATTAGATGGCGTGATTAATAACTTCTTACTATTTATTCATGTCATCGATGAACCCATTGCTTGGCTTCTAGATCCTATTTGGGCAAAAGTTGTTATTATCATTGCCATCACATGGCGATGGACAGGGTATAATATGATTTTTTATTTAGCTTCTATGCAAAATATTGATTCAAGTGTTTATGAAGCTGCTGAAATTGATGGTGCATCAAAGTTTCAACAATTCACCAAAATTACAATTCCTTTATTGAAACCAATTATTTTACTAACAACGATTATGTCGACAAATGGGACCCTTCAATTATTTGATGAAGCCATGAATATTACCAATGGTGGACCAGGTAATTCAACCATGACAATTTCTCAATATATTTATAACTTATCCTTTGTCTATACACCAAACTTTGGTTATGCTGCAACAGTCTCTTACGCCATTGTATTTATGGTGGCGATATTAGCTATTATTCAATTTAAATTGGCGGGTGGTAAAAATGAATAAAATCAGAACAGTTTGCACACATGTATTTCTTTCAATTGCTTCTTTTATTTCAATCTTCCCATTCTTTTGGATGATTGTCGGAATGACGAACTCTTCAACCGATATAGTTAAAGGTAAATTAACATTCGGAAGTGAACTTATCACTAATATTTCAAATTTTTTATCTTCAGTAAATCTAGGTAGTGTCTTATGGACCTCTATTAAAATTTCCGTTTGTGGGACATTTTCAACACTCTTACTTTGTTCAATGGCGGGATATGCATTTGAAATCTATAAGTCAAAATTTAAATCTCGATTAATGGCTTTATTAATGCTTTCAATGATGATGCCTTTCGCAGCATTAATGGTTCCACTCTTTAAAATGTTTAGCGGACTAAACTTAATGAATACAGCAATTGCAGTTGTTTTACCATCTGTCGCAACAGTCTTTATGATTTTCTTCTTCTTACAAAACACGAAATCATTTCCAACTGACCTATTACAATCTGCACGCGTTGATGGCCTAAATGAGTTTCAAGCATTCTTTTACATCTTTATGCCAACGATGAAATCAACTTATGCAGCCGCAGCTATTATTACCTTTATGAGTTATTGGAATAGTTACTTATGGCCTTTAATTGTATTACAAACTCAAGACAATAAAACAATGCCCCTAATTATCTCTTCTCTTGCATCTGCCTACAGTCCTGATTATGGAATGATTATGGTCGCTATCGTTATAACAACAATTCCAACGCTACTTATCTTCTTCTTAATGCAAAAACATTTCGTTGAAGGAATGGTTGGAGCAGTTAAGTAAAATTCACTTTAAGTTAAAATTCCATCTTACTTTCATGCAATTTTTTCATCTCATATTTATTATTTTTAATCTTTTATTATTCAATTTTCTGTAGTCAATAAATCTTCAAGCGTTATTTTTTTATCTACGACGAATTGTCAATACAAATGCGACAGTTTCTCATGAAATAGCTCGAATGAAGTTTTCCACCCTAAACATTTTCGTGGTCGATGATTAATGAGGCAGAGTGCCTCATTAATCTCTTCGTCACTGACTCGTGCTAAATCTGTCTTCTTCGGGAAAAACTCTCGAAGAAGACCATTGGCATTTTCATTACTTCCTCTTTGCCAAGACGAATAGGCATCTGCGAAGTAAACAGGAACCTTTAAATCAGCTTCTACTTTGGAATAACAAGCAAACTCTTTTCCTCGATCAACCGTATAAGTTTTAAAGGTGTCTTTAGGAAAGAGTTTATATAACTCACTAATCGCTCGGTACATTTCTGTTGCTGAGCGATTTTCTATTTTAATGGCCACATAAAAACGTGTTTGACGTTCAACAAAGGTCGCCAAGCAACCTTTACTCTTTCCACGACTTGAAACAACCGTATCTAATTCCCAGTGCCCAAACGTTTCACGTCTTTTTACTTCTTTGGGACGTTGATGAATCGACGTTCCAATGTTAAATCGTCCGCGTGTTTCTCGTGGTTTTCGTCGCTTTCCTTTTTGTCTTAAACAACTTAAATCTCCTAACAAAATGGTTTCATCATAAATCCAACGATAAATGGTTTTAAATGAAAGAACACCCTTTAAAACGGTATTAGAAATTTGTTCAGGCGACCAGGTTAACTTTAAATAATGTTGGATGGTCTGAATGACTTGTTCAGATTTCTTCTCTGGACAACGACAACTTAATCGACGTTGTCCAGCTAATTCTTCTGCTAACTCAGCCTGATACGTCTTTTGAGTATTTCGTTTCAGTTCACGAGCAATCGTTGAATGATGGCGATTTAGTTGTTGAGCGATTTGTCTCGTTGAATAGCCCATTTTTGAAAGAACTTCTATACGTGTGCGCTCAAATGTGTTAAGATGTTTATAACTCATAAATAGATCTCCTTGTTAAGAATTTTGTGTGGTAACTTCATTCTATAACAAAGATCCTATTTATGAGTTTTTTTTTGTGTCGCACTTAATATTACAATCTATCCTACTAAAAAAAATATTTTTTTACTCAATTTTACTTTATTTAATCGCTTTCATCTGATAATATGAGGATGTTAGGTTAACATTTAAGGGGGGACTTAAAAATGGAATCAAATAAAATGAATGTTGCTAGCTTCTTACACGGAGCAGATTATAATCCAGAACAATGGTTAGATCGTCCTGATATCTTAGCTAAAGATATTGAATTAATGAAAGAAGCGAACTGTAATGTCGTTAGTATCGGGATGTTCTCTTGGGCAATGCTAGAGCCAGTTGAAGGTGTTTATAACTTCGATTGGATGGCTAATGTCATTGATCGTTTATATGAAAATGGAATTTATACAATTTTATCTACACCAAGTGGAGCACGACCTAACTGGTTAGCACAAAAATATCCAGAAGTTTTACGTGTTGAAAAAAATCGTGTCCGTAACTTATTTGGACTTCGTCATAATCACTGTTACACTTCACCTATTTACCGTGATAAAGTGGCACAAATTAATGGAGAGTTAGCAAAACGTTTTGCCAATCATCCGGGTGTTATTTTATGGCACTTATCAAATGAATACGGTGGTGAATGTCATTGTCCACTTTGCCAGGAAGCATTCAGAAATTGGTTAAAAGAAAAATATAAAACATTAGATGCTATTAATGATGCCTGGTGGACAACATTCTGGAGTCATCGTTATACATCTTGGGATCAAATCGAAAGTCCCGCACCACATGGTGAAATGATGGTTCATGGTTTAAACTTAGATTGGAATCGTTTCGTTAGCGATCAAACAATCGATTTTATTCGTCACGAGCGTGATAGTGTTAAACCATTTAATCCAAAATTACCAACAACCATCAACATGATGTATTATTTCTTTGGAATTAATTACTTCGATTTAAAAGATGAAATTGATATCGTTTCTTGGGATAGCTACCCGGTTTGGCATAAAGCAACATCAAGTGATTTAAATATCAGTTGCGATACAGCCATGATGCATGATATTATGCGCTCAATTAAAAATGAACCTTTCTTATTAATGGAAAGCACGCCAAGTATGACAAACTGGCAAAATGTCGCGAAACTAAAAAAACCTGGTATGCATATGCTTTCTTCTATGCAAGCTGTTGCTCACGGTTCAAACTCTGTTCAATACTTCCAGTGGCGTAAGAGCCGTGGATCATCGGAAAAATTCCATGGTGCGGTAGTCGACCATTATGGAAAAAGTGATACACGAGTATTCAATGACGTCAAAGAGCTAGGGGCCCGTCTAAAAGGATTATCAGATATTTTAAAAACCAATACTCATCCTGAGGTTGCCATTTTATTCGATTGGGATAATCGCTGGGCAATCGATGATATGCAAGGACCTCGTAATATCGGAATGCACTATAAAGAAACGGTTCAAGAACACTATAAGGCATTCTATGAAATGGGAATTCCAGTTGATTTCGTGGATATGAGCTGTGATATCTCAAAATATAAAGTATTTGTCGCTCCGATGATGTACATGCTTAAATATGGATTTGAAAATAAAATTAAAGAATTCGTTGCAAATGGTGGAACACTCGTGACTACTTACTGGAGTGGCATCGTGAATGAAACTGATCTTTGCTTCCTTGAAGGAACCCCTCACGGTTTAATGGAGGTTGTGGGTCTTCGCAGTGAAGAAATTGATGGATTATTTGATGGAGAAACCAACAGTGCTTCTTCTATCTCATCTCATTGGTTAACAGAAAAAGACTGCTACACCTCATCAGAACTTTGTGACTTAGTCATCCCAAGTACCGCACAAACGTTAATGAAATACAATGAAGACTTCTACAAAGGAATGCCTGCCCTAACCTTAAATCATTTCGGTAAAGGACAAGCGTTCTATATCGCAACTCGTTTTGAAGAATCATTCTACCATGACTTCTACTCTCAATTAGTACAGGAACTTGAATTATCAACGATCCCTGATTTCAATGTTCCTAAAGGAGTTATCGTTTCAACGCGTGATAACTATCGATTCATCCAAAACTTTAACAATCATGAAGTAGAAGCGGAGGCTTTACCAACTCATTACACTGTCGTAGATACTGATAAAGATATCCACCAAAACTTTATTTTAAAACCATTTGAAGTTTTAATTGTAAAAGGCTAAATATCAAAAGGCTAGTTACCTATCCCTGTGGTAACTAGCCTTTTGATTAACTTTCAATATTTAAAATAGTTAATACCTCTTCAAGAGATTTCACACGATAATCTGCTTGCAATTCAGGTTCTCTATTTCCACTTTCATAAAAACAAGTTTTAACCTTGGCCTTTTGTCCTAGAAGAGTTTCAATTTCTCTATCTCCAACAATCATCGCTTCCTTTGGATGAATCTGATACTTGTCTAGTAAGTAATATATTGCCTCAGGATCTGGTTTTCGCGCAAATTGATTATCTTTTGTCACGATCTCTGTGAATAATTCGACCATTCCATTCTTTCTTAAAATGTCGTAAGTAGTACTCCCTCGATGCGTCAAAATGTAATTATATCTTCCCGCCTCTTTAATTCTTTGACAAACCTCTTTAGCATATGGAAATGGTAACATGTTTGATAAATCAATGTGACTTTTTTCATCTTGATATACCTCAGTTAATTCTTCACCTAATAAAAACTGATTTTGATAATATTGAACGGCTGTTTTTTCAGAATTCAAAAATAGCTTTAAAACCTCATCATACTCAGCTTCAATTTCATACTTTTTTAATGCTCTTAAAAAGGCATTGACCATTCCCGGATAGGAATCAAATAGTGTGCCGTCAAAATCCCAAATAATATGTTTAATCATCATCATGGTCCCTACTCATTTATCCTTAAATTAATTCAATATGATTTAAATCTAATTTATATTTAACATCCTTACGCTCCACAATCACATTAATTTTTTCTTTTAATTCAGGATCTTCCATTAGCTTCATCATTAATTCTTTTGTTGGATTAATCGCATATGGTGTTCCAACATGATGGAACATTGTTAAATCCCCTGTCGTATCTCCATAGGCGTAGCTTTGGCTTAAATCAATATCATACTTTTCAACTAACTCACGAAGTGCTTTTTGCTTACTAACCGCATCCCACATTGGAATCACTTCACCATTATATCTTCCTGCTTCATCCGTTTCATAAATCGTTCCTCTGAAATCATCCATTTTATATTTAGCCGCCATTTTACTAACTAATTCAATTGGCGAACCTGAAATAGCAATCACAATATGACCTTGCTCCTTGTGCCATTTCATACGCTCACGAGAAAATGTATAAATACGATCACCTTTTTGGTTAATGACTTTTTGTGCAACGTGATCGATATGTTCTTTACTAACTCCTAAAATAGCTTGTTTATAAGCATCGACCATCTTCAATAAGTACTCATCATAGTCTCCTTCACGTCGGTCCCATTTTAAATAGACGGGCTTGATTTCGTTATGCCAAACATCTTCTTCAATTAATTCATATTTAATAATTTTTTTAAAAACCTCCGTAATTAAACCTTCTCGATAAATCGTTCCATCTATATCAAAAAATGCTGCAATTTTAGTCATAAAATGACCTCCTATCTTTTTAATTATATTTCATTTTAGTACTAGTCTTCCCAAGGTATTTCGACTATTATAACAAAAATGAATCAATAATGAAACCTTTATTTCATGATACGTTTATCTCCCAAAAATTTTTAAAAATTTCACCTTTAACTTTAAAACGCTTACATAAAGTGTATCATATTTTATAGATGAAGAAAATAAAAAAAATCTCCTAACACTTTATTTTGAAAGCTATAGGAGATTTTTTTATTATGCACTAATTTTTTCTACCGATTCAGGAAGTAATACCTTTACTTTCTGGATACGCATTTCTTGAATCTGATCAATTTTAAAGACAATATTTTGATATTCGATCACTTGGTGATCTTCTTCCGTTGGGATATAACCGATTAAATTAATCAATAATCCACCTAACGTATCATAATCTTCACACTCTTCGTCTAATTGTAAATGTAATCTTTCATTTAAATCCCTAATACTAATCAATCCATCGACTAAATACGTTTCATTATCAATTTTTTTGATGTCAGGTTCATCTTCATCGTATTCATCGTTTATATCCCCCATAATTTCCTCAATTAAATCCTCTATCGTAACAATTCCTGAGAAACCACCATATTCATCAATTAAGACAGCTAAATGATGTTTAGATTTTTGAAGTTCTTTGAATAGCTGATCAATATTTTTTCGTTCTGGAATCAGATAAGGTTTGTGCATAATCTGTCTAATATCCACATTTTCAAACCCTACTTTGTAAGCTTCCATAAAAAAGTCTTTCATGTACAAGACACCAATAATATTATCGATATCTCCTTCATAAATCGGAATACGAGAATACTTTTCTTCTAATAATTCATCAATATAAGTTTCGAGAGGTTGGTCGATATTAATTAAATAGACTTTGGTTCGAGGAGTCATGACTTCTTCAGCTAATTTATCATCAAACTCAAAAATACTATTAATCATTTCTTTTTCAATTTCATTTATGACCCCATGCTCCTGTCCCGCTTCAATTAATGACTTAATTTCTTCACGAGAGACATTTTCCTCAAGGTCATCACTATTCATTCCGCTAATTCGAATTAAACAATTAGTGGATAACGATAATAGCTTAACAAACGGTCTCGTTAGCTTAGAAATCATAACAATCGGTTTAACAGCGAACATAGCAATCGCTTCTGATTTTTTTAGTGCCACCCGCTTTGGATATAACTCTCCAAATACTAGCGTAAAATAAGATAAAATAAGCGTCACCACAACCAAAGAAATTTCCCCTGCATAAGGAATTCCTATCTGCATCAGCTGTTTTCCCATTATATCTGAAATTCCAGTTGCAGCTGAAGCACTAGAAAAGAATCCAGCTAACGTAATTCCAACTTGAATCGTGGATAAAAACTTATTTGGTTCATCTAACAACCCTAGTAATAATTCTGCTTTTTTATTTCCTTCATCTGCGAGCATTTTAATCCGATTACGATTTAAAGAAACAATCGCCATCTCAGCTGAAGCAAAAAAAGCATTTAAAGCAGTTAACACTCCAATCAAAATAAACTGTGAAATTAAATGACTCGGTTCCGGGTCCATCTCTATACTCTCTCCTTTAGATTTAAAATTTATAGATATTCTAGCATGTTTGAATCTAAAAATTAAGATATAACCCATTAAATTCCACAAAAATTACAAAAAGACTATCTTAATTTCGCATCAATTCTATTTTATTTTATGAGCTCAACTTCCATAATGTAACGAGTTTTTCCTATCGCTTTTATCACTTCAAAACCAAATGATTGATATAAAGAAATGGCTCTCCTATTTTGAGAAAACACATATAAAAAAAGATTTCGTTTTCTCTGTTTTGATTGTGTCAAACAATCTCTTAAAACTTGACTTCCAATTCCCTGTCCACGATAAGTTTCTAAAATATATAAATCATCTAGCTCCATTTTGCCATCTTTATCATGCAAATAAAAATACCCCACTTTATTCGTTCCTAAAAAAATAACTTGGTAATCTTGAATATGGGTTTCAATCTTTTGATATACCCACTTTAAAACCTGCTCATAATCAATGATTTTAATATCCTCATATTGATCGATTAATTGTTTATTTAACTCAAAAATGGAGGGAATATCTTCCTCTTGCGCTGCCTGATAAATTAACTTCATTTTAATCTCCCCCTATCCAATTTCTGTTACTGGTGGCTCAACATATTCAACAAACTCCCAAGTCATTCCTAAATCATTTGATTTAAATTTAGCCATTAATCGTCCGCCTTTATAATCACTATCTGGTCCTTGTCCAACCATTAAATATAATTCATCATTTTCAAAGTATGGAATTTCAGGTTGAACAAATGGTGTAAGTCCATCAACTTCAATGACAGGTAGATTAATTTCACTGTATATATAACCATTATCCGTGCGATAAAAGTTTGTATCAGCTCCCTCTACAACAGGATATGTAAAAAATCCAATCGTTTCGGTAATAAATCCCGCTGCTTGTAATAAACTCGTGCGCGGAGTAGAACCAAAATATTCCCACGTTATACCACCATCTACTGTTTTAAAAATAGCTTGTGCCTCCTGAGACATTGTTCTTCCAAAAGCCGCCACAACATATCCAACAGATGAAGTCGGAAAACTTATAAATTTCACACGAACACCTGAAACCTCAGAACTTATGACACTCGTCTGCCAAGACTGTCCTTGATCATTCGAATAAATTAATTTTAATGGAGAAAATCCTTTTTCCTCTGCGTTATAAGCTCCTCCAAAAACAAAAGCTGTTTTATTTGGAGAAATCAAATAACTCCCCTCTTGGAGCTTATTATAAGATGAATGTCCATCCGAAACCTTAACTAAAGTTTCTAAATCTATCGGTACCTCTACCCACATCTGCCCTCCATCATAACTCACATAACATTTTTCATTATCAATTTTGTACGTATACATGGTTTGTGTATATGGAATCTCCTCAATAAATTCTTGCTCATACTCATCTTTTTCCTGTTCTCCACTTTCATAGTAAATCTCGGCATCATATGGTGCCCGACGTCCAACTCGAGTGATGATATATGTCTCCTCTTGTGCTACACTTTCCTTCAACCATAAAACCCACTGACAATGAATCTCACCCTTTTCTTCAAATCCTTCAAAGGCTAATGTTAAATCCTGATTCTTTACTCTTGGAGAAATAGTGAAATCAATTTGCACGACCGGGTTATCTCCAGTCTCTAATGTCGTATACGACTTAACTTCATATCCCTTAATCTGTTGTTTAACAGGAATTAAAAAAGATTCATACCCTTCCATATATGATTTAAACCAGACTTGAATCATCGATTCTAGATTATCCCCTCGATGAACGACAATCTCAGTGCCTACAGGTTCTATCATCGGCACAGTTCCCCAAAAATAAAACCCAATAGCACTTAATATTAAACATCCAACTAACCCGAGCGCAACCACAAGGCCTTTATCTTTGTGCCATAAATTTTTAAACATCTTTCCACCCCTTTACAAAGTAATCATATCGCTAAACTTAACCTGATTCAATCATTACTTTTTATTCCTCTCTAACAGGAAAAAGATTATTGATATTTTGAGTATGAGACTATTAAGCAAAATCCGTTCCTCACCCAAATTTCTATATTAGCGTGAAACGTTTAGCCACCAAAAATTTAATGCCATTTATATATATAATAAACGTTAAAAATGACTCAAAGAAAAAAGGAGATATTCCACTCGATATCTCCTTTTTCTTATTCTCCATTTAATGAAAAAGATGCTCAAATTGATTTATTTCGTTCTACCTAGTGGTTCGACTGGAATCAGTCTTTCATAACGTTTGGGGTTTGACTTTGAGCCTTTCATCAACTTCACCATCTCAGACTGAGCGTGTACTTGATGTAATTCATCCTGAACTCTCACATAACTTCCATCTGCTTGGAGTTCATAAGCCTTCGTATTATCTTGAAGATATAACTCTAAAATCTTCTTCATTTGTTCCAAAATTTCTTTATCTTCAACAATCCCCATTGTCTCAACCCGTTTACTTAAATTGCGATACATCCAATCTGCACTCGAAATATAAACTTCTTCATTTCCATCATTATAAAAATAATAAATACGACTATGCTCTAAATATCGACCCACGATACTTCGTACCGTAATATTTTCACTTAACCCTGGAACTTGTGGACGAAGTGAACAAACACCACGCACAATCAACTCAATTTTCACACCTGCCTGTGAAGCCTCATATAGCTTTAAAATCGTTTGCTTATCATATAGCCCATTCATCTTCGCAATAATATTAGCCTCTCTCCCCTTTTTCGCATGTTCAATCTCACGATTAATTAACTGCTCAAACTTAAGACGAAGCTTATGAGGGGCAATCGTAATTTTTTTCATCTCATGTGCAGATGCATAACCTGATAACATATTAAATAAAATAGACGCATCTTCCCCAAACTGCATATCAGATGTCATAATCCCAATATCCGTATAGAAATTAGCCGTTACATCATTATAATTTCCTGTTCCAAAATGAACATAGCGCATCAATCCTGTTTTCTCTTTACGAACGATTAATAAAATCTTACAATGTGTCTTTAATCCAATCATTCCATAAATGACATGACATCCTGATTTTTCAAGTTTCTTTGCCCAATGGATATTATTTTCTTCATCAAAACGCGCTTTTAACTCTACTAAAACAGTCACTTGTTTCCCATTCTCAGCAGCTCGTGCTAATGCTTCAACAATCGGTGAGTTTCCACTGACGCGATATAGCGTTTGTTTAATGGCTAAAACTTTCGGATCATCTGCTGCCTTTTGAATCATCTTAACAATAGGATCAAATGATTGAAAGGGATGATGTAACAAAACATCTCGTTCCTTCAGCACTTGAAATATATTCCGTTCCTTTAATTCAGGAATATAAAGAGGTTTTAATTTTTCAAATTTTAACTCTTCATAACCTTTAATTCCAGACAATTTAGATAAGAAGGTTAAATCAATTGGCCCATCAACACGAAACACATAATCCTCTTCAATCTCTAACTCACTTTCTAAAATCTCAATCATTTCTCTCGGAGGAGCATCCTCTATTTCGATTCGAATAATCTCACCCCACTTACGTTGCTTTAAAGATTGTTCAATGGTCTCTAATAAATCTTCAGCATCCTCTTCATCTAAATGCATCGCTGCATTTTTAGTAATTCGGTAACATGATGAATGTAAGACATAATGACTACTAAATAATTCAGACAGTTTTGCCTTAATCAAATCTTCTAATAATAAATGATAAATGCCCTCTTCACTTGGTACCCTAACAAGTCGCGGTAATACAGATGGAACCTGAATGGTTGCAAAAACTAAATCACCATCTAGTTTCTCTTTAAGTAACAATCCAATATTCAATGTTTTATCTGAGATAAGTGGAAATGGTCTTGCTTGATCAATCACCATCGGCGTCAAAACAGGATAAATTTCATGACGATAATAGTCATCCATCTCTTTTTTAGTCTTTTCATCTAACTGTTCATACGTCACTAGATAAATTCCTTTATCTTTTAAACTTTCCATTAACAAATCATAGGTTTCATATTGTTCTTTTACTAATTGCCGAGTCTTTTCTAAAGACTCTCTCAATGTCTTATAAGGTAATCGTCCTGAAATATCTTCACTCACAACACTGGCTTGACACAAATCATACAAACCGGCAATCCGAACCATAAAAAATTCATCTAAATTAGAACTGACAATAGATAAAAATTTAATTCGTTCTAATAAAGGATTTTGAATATTTTTCGCTTCTTCTAATACTCGCTGATTAAATTCAAGTAAACTTAACTCTCGATTTAAAAAATGACTCGGTTGATCCATCATCAGTGTCATCTCACTACCTCCCAATCATATCGTGATTATTATTCATTCCTAGACAGACATTACTACTAAATATGACATTAAATGTTAATTATCTGTTATATTTTTGTCTATTTTTCATTAATCATTCACCTTAATGAGTTTTGACGAAATCTTTCGCAAATATTTGTTATAATATATAATCATCAGACAATTAACTTCATTAAAATCAAATAAAAAAGGTGTGATTCATTTGAAAAAACTAGGTATTATGGATATTGGATCAAACTCTATCAAATTATTAATTGCCAATCTTTATTCTGAGCGTTATTTTGATATTACTTATGAAGAAAAAATTCAGTTTCGAATGGGTCAATTTATCGATTCCAAGAAAGATTTAACAACTGAGGGATTTTATAAATTAAGAGATATTCTAAGCTACTTTAAACACATTTGTGAAGTAGAAGAAGTAACTGATATCAAAGCAATTGCTACTGAGACAATGCGTCGATTAAAAAATTCAGAAAACATCATTCATCAACTTCAACATCAGCTCCATATCACGATTGAATTAATACCTGGTGAACTTGAAGCCTACTATGGCTATTTAGCGACTCACCACACCATTGATTTATCAGACTATCTACAAATCGATATTGGCGGTTCAAGCATGGAAATTGTTCTCGTTAAACAAAAACAGCTCATCCATGCGATTAGCCTACCGCTTGGAGCAATCATCACCACTAAAAATTTTGAATTAGATTCATCACTCACCAAAGATAAAGAGAAATTATTTAATGCTCATATGAAACAAACCTTTGAGGAAATTAGCTGGTTAAAAGATGCCATCCATCTTCCAGTCATCGGAATTGGTGGTACCATTCGTACCATCAGTAAACTCTATCGAAATCGAATAGGAGATTCTTTAAAGTTACAACATCAGTATCACCTATCTGACACTAACCTTGAAGAAATGTATCAGTTATTAGCTCCATTAACTTTAAAAGATCGTCAAGAGTTAAAAGGACTTTCTAAAGATCGAGCTGATATCGTATTAGGATGTTTAATGACAATAAGATCACTTTTTAATTACATTGATTCAAAATCATTAATTATTAATCGCTACGGTATTAGACAAGGTGTTATCTTTAATCAACTGAACATTCCACCACAGTCAGTCCTTGATTACTCACTATCAAATCTTTTATATCACTATCGATTGCCAATTCATCATAATGATCGATTAAAGCAGTCATCCATCACTTTAGCGAATCAACTTCAGATAAACGATTTATCATCCACAAACATTTTAAAAGCCAGTAGTAAATTGTCTGACATCGGGCAAATTATTTCATACCAAAACAATTCAAAACATACCTTTTATCTCTTGATGAACATTAGCATCAATGGACTCAATGTCAAAGAACAATTAATGACAGCTTACACAATACGTGCAGGCGAAAAATATAATCTTAAAATAGAACCTGAACATCAAATGTTACTATCAACTGAAGAATTTGAACACTGTAAAAAACTAAGTTTGATCGTTCAACTCTGTTCTTACTTAAATGCACTTAAATCAGAATTTAATTCAATCGATGTATCAGAAGAGACTATCAGTATTAAATTTTCTAAAACCATTCCAAGCCCATACTTAATCCGATTAAATCAATTATCCACACTATACCTTGAGCAATTTAATCGACCATTAAAATTAATCATAATTTAACCTTAAAAGAGAAGCCTCTGATGAGTGCTTCTCTTTTTTTAGTCTTATTGAAACAAAAGGAGCTATCTTCTAAGAAGATAACTCCTTTTGGCTTTAGTTAAGAGATTAGATAACTGGAAATAAGAAAGATTGGATTAGAACATTTAATAAAAGTAAATCTCAATAAAAAGATTGAGGTTATTTTTCACTTTATAGCTTCAAGACGCAACTCCTCTAGAAAGTTATTAAAGATAATTTCTACTAAGTATCTAGACTTTATCCCCCAGCAATTGAGGAGTGTTCGCTTCCCTCACTGCTGGCCCCCCCATCTTATCCTGCGTTATTAATATTTCAATCCGAGTAATCGAGGATTAGAAATATTTAATGCAGGGTTATCTATCAATCTAGCTTCAAAACACAACTCCTCTAGGAAGTTATTAAAGATAACTTCTACTAAGTACCTAGACTTTATCCCCGGCAATTGAGGAGTGTTCGCTTCGCTTACTGCCGGGGCCCCCCATCTTATCCTGCATTATTAATATTTCAATCCGAGTAATCGAGGATTAGAAATATTTAATGCAAGGTTATCTATCAATCTAGCTTCAAGACGCAACTCCTCCATATATCGCCCCAACTTAGTACGTAGAAATCTCCCCATCTATAGTGGAAACCTGCTTCGCAGGATGGGGCCCCCCGCGTCTTTTAGCTTTTTAGATGGTCTAATTGAATGATATGAAATTTAGACCATCTTATCCTGCATTATTAATATTTCAATCCGAGCAACCGAGGATTAGAAATATTTAATGCAGGGTTATCTATAAGATGTTTTTAGTGCATTTTTTAGTACTTTTGGGTTCTTTTTGAATGGTGTTACTGGACAGATTTCTTTTTCGTGATAGTTCATTAGTGTATAAACGGCCATGCGTGCAGCACGAACTGAGAATTCCTCTGTAAAGACCATATCTTCTGGAATTTCAACATATTGACTAATCATTGCAAAGTTAGTTGAGCCTACTGGAACAACTTGAGGACGATCAGTCATTTTACGTGGTTGGAATTGTGAAACGATATATGGCATCATACATGGAATGACATTCACGACTGAATCCATAATTTCATCCATTTCATCTTCAAAATGTAAGTGGTGAATTAATTCATATAATATCTCTTCCCCTGTACACTCGCGCATTGGTTTTTGAACATAATCTCCAACTTTATCTGTGTATAATCCATATCCCCAGAAAATTGTTGTATCCATTGGTTGATTTTTAAAGTGTGGTTGTGCAGCCACTACAATACTCATTAGCCAGTTTGAATCTTTAAATGTCATTAAAGCTCCGCTACCTGGAATATTTCCTGAGAATTTCTCAATCATTTTCAATAATTTATTCCCTTTACATGTAACCGTAAAGCTTTCCCAATTTGTCTCTTCAGGATTTCCAAAGAAAGGTTCTGGATTTCCAAGACCCGGTTTTTTATCTGCAATTTTAGACCATAATTCACCTGAAATTGGGTTTTGTGGTGCATATTCTGGAGCAGTATTTAAATCACCAAGCGTTGCGCAATCTGTCATACAACCATTTGTCATAATACATAAATCCTCAGGTTTTAACTCAATCACTTCTTCACCATTTGCCGTTTCAATATGAATTGCTGTAGCAGTAATACCTTCTCCTTTAGCGAAATCAATATCGGTTACCACAGCATTGATACTGAAATCAACGCCATGTTCTTCTAAGTAAACTTTAAGTGGTAAAATAACTGATTCATATTGATTATATGGCGTACGTGTTACCCCTTCTAATGTTTCAATACGTGAAAATTCAAAAATCATACGTTCCATATATCGTTTGAATTCAAATAAGCTTGACCATTTTTGGAATGCAAATGTTGTCTGCCACATATACCAGAAATTCGTTGTAAAGAAGTGTGGTGTATGAGCAAACCATTCTTCAATTGTCATATCATCTAACGCTTCTTCTGGTGTTACCATTAATTTACCAAGCGCTAATCGGTCTTCCGTATTGAATCCCATACTTGTGACATCTAAAATCGTTCCTTCTTTATCAATTAAACGGGCCTGAGCATGCGTTGGATGTAAATGATCAAAATTTAAGATTTCTTCTGTCACACTCATATGAGGCATATCAAGTGATGGAATTGTTGAAAATAACTCCCAGAAGTTTTCATACGTTTCCTCATTTAACATACGCCCTCCACGGCAAATAAATCCATTACTAACATCACCGGCTCCATCATTACTTCCGCCTAAAATATGCATTCCTTCAATAATATGAATGCGATTACCTGGTAACTTGCAATCTCTAATTAAATAAGCAGCACCTGCTAAAGAGGCGAGTCCTCCACCGACAAAGTAAACGTCACGATTAACATCAAGTTCTAAATTTGAACGATTACCTTCTTGTTTCATTTCATAATATTTTCTAGCACCGTAAATAGCAGCTGAAGCGGCACCAGCAAATGCTGCCCCTTTGACTAAATTAGATTTTTTACTCATGGATTATAACCCCCAGTATTTGTTTTGTTCACACTGTTAATGTATCACTAAATTTCTAAAAATAAATTAGACAAATTAACCGTTTTGTCCAAATACTAGACATCCATATAACATTGTCTAAATACTAGACAGATAGGCCCTTTTGTCTATATTCGTAATCTCTAATTTTTCATAAAATAAATTATAAAATTCATTTAAAGTAGGCGATATCATGTCCTTAGATCAAAAAATAAAACAACGTTTATTCGAAACAGCTTTCAAACGTTTGAATCGCCATCAAATAAAAAAAACAGATCGTACAGCTCGCAATATTCTTGAAGCCTTACAATTGCTCTGTGGAAGAGAAATCACAGAGCCTGACTTAAATTTAATATACCATGAATTACGCCTTCGCCTTCAACATCATGAAGCACCTGATGTTACACTAGCGTGGTTACTTCACTTATTAGAGGCCTATCAATCCTAATGATTTACTTTTTTAAAATCGATTTTCTCTTTAACTAAAAAATAGTTCTTGAAATCTCAAGAACTATTTTTTAGTCAGATGCGGCACTCATATAACGATGATAAGCCAACTTTTCACAATTAATGGCAATATATTTCAAATTCATGGCTACTATTTTAGGATCTTCTCTCATTCCACTTTTAACCCAAGAAATAATGGTACCACATACCCCGTGGGCAAAAAAATGAGAAATAAACGTTTCATCTTCCGGCTGTACGGTATGAGACTCATCTAATTTTTCAATTGCTTCTTTAAATAAAGTCGCCGTAATATTAAATAGATACTCTGTCATACCACGCTCGTCACAACTAATGGTGCTATAGTAAAACGATTGCTCTTTCTTCATCAACACTAATAAATCCTCAACTTTTAAATACCAATTTTCAAAAGTCACCCCTTCCATTAAAGGTGCAAATCCTTCCTGATAATAAATCCAATTCACTAACTCATACTTATCTTGAAAATGATAATAAAAAGTCTGACGATTAAGTCCACATTTTTCCGTAATATCTCGAATGGAAATCTTATTAAAAGGCTTCTCATCCACCAGTTCCTTAAGGCCCGTCGCAATGGCTCTTTTTGTAATTAATGCATCTGACATCTTTAAACCTCTCCACCATAGACTCTTTTTATTTATCATAACATCAATTGACATTTTGATAAATATTAAATATACCTCATTATCCCTTGTCTGTGTATCAGCAACAAGGAGATTAACTGCAGCTTTTAAATGATTCATCAATTTCTTTCTATTAAATTACAGACCCAATAAAAAGAAACACGCTCCCATCATTTTTTAACCTTTGTAAAACTTGTTCAATAGACTTCTTTTTTAAAGAAATAAAAAAAGCTCAGAAACCATCTGAGCTTTAAAAATCTGTTGTATCTAGATTGCGTGAATAGCCGACACATCCTGTTAAATTTGCAATCAGTTCCATATCATAAGAATCGAATTTAAAATCAAAAACTTGCGCATTCTCATCAATTCGAGCATAATGAACCGACTTAGGTAATGGTAAAAATCCCATTTGCAAACTCCAGCGAATACAAATTTGCGCGACACTTTTTCCATACTTCGCTGCCAACTGTTGCCTCTCATGAACTTCAAAAATTTTTCCAGTCCCAAGCGGACTATAAGCTTCAAGTAATATTCCAAGTTCACGACAATACTTCACAACCTCCTCTTGAGTATCCCCAGGACACAATCGAATCTGATTGACCATCGGCACAATCGTTGCTGTTTTTAATAACTCCTCAATAGGGTGAGGAAGAAAATTACTAATACCAATGGCACGAATTTTCCCAACAAGGTAGAGCTCTTCAAATGCTTTCCAAGTCCCAACATTTGCTTCTTGTCAATAATGACGATGTATAATGGGATTAGCCAGTGTATTAAATATAAATCTAAATAATCAAGCTCCAATTCTTTCATCGTTTTATCAAAAGCTGCCAAATTTTCTTCGTACCCATGATCAAAATTATTAAGTTTACTCGTAATAAATAAGTCTTCTCGTTTAATACCACTGCGTGCAATAGCAGCTCCGACACTATGTTCATTTCCATAAGCTGCTGCCGATAACCTAAATGAAGGGCTGTTGTAACAGCATCTGCTGCTTCTTTCCCACTTTTAGCTTGCCATGTTCCAAAACCAATGCACGGAATGAATCCCCTGGCGATTGCTAAAAGCAATCTAATCCTCCGCTACTAGGGTATAAAACACCATTAGATAACGTGTAACAATCAGTTAATGATTCCATAAATATCCTCCTCAATCAAACTGTCCTTAGTTTAACCACATGATAAAAAATTATTTTGTTGCTATTTAAAGGCACAAGTCATGGATCCTCTATCATATCCTATAACATAATATTCCTTTTAATGGAGAGACGAGGGATTTGAATGACCAAAAGAATTGAAGAATATGAAACTCTGATTCAAAAATATAATGCTTTACAACGACTCATCGACGAAGAATTCCTAGAAGCAATAGATGAATTAGATTCAGCAATCTCCCATATGGAATCAACTACAAATTACATTAGAGCTCAAAAAGTCATCCGTTCAAAAATCAATTGCTGGTTACATGAATATGGTGACATGTATGAATTTAACCAAAAGTGCTCTCGTTGTGTGACACTTGCAAATAAAATTGAATGCTTAACTAACGAGTTAATGGCTCTTGATTTTCAGGCACAGTGTATCAGTCAAAAGACTAAAAAAATGCTCAAAAAAGCTCAAAAAATAAATGTACAATTATCTAAATTGAAAAAGGAATATCAATGTTGTATTGAATCTAATCCACCCCATTCTTCCCCCCACAACGAATAAATCTAATAAAAAATCCCGTAAGATTTACCTTACGGGATTTTTTGACTTTACTTATTCACATTTATAAATCTTTTGAACGCTCTATTGCACGTTTTGCAAAGTTTTGCATTTCATTTTGAAGTGACGTTTTAATCTCTGTCTGATTAAAAATTGATTGTTTCTCTTTTAAAACGGATACCCCATTAATCCAAACACTGTGGACATTAGATGAATTGGCACTATACACAATCGCTGAATAAGGATCATAAATTGGAAACATATTTAAAGATTCTGTTTCAATTAAAACAATATCGGCCTGTTTTCCAACTTCAAGTGAACCAATTTTATCATCCATTTTTAAGGCACGGGCTCCACTAATCGTTGCTAGTTTTACAATTTCCTCTGCTTTAAATAGTGAACGATCCTTATAGTGAGTCTTTTGTGCATAAACTGCTGTTTTCATTTGCGTAAATAAGTCTAACGTATTCCCACTACTCGGCCCGTCTGTTCCAAGACCAACAGTTAACCCATGCTCAATCATTTCTTTAACAGGGGCAATTCCTTTTCCGGCTTTCATATTTGATCCAATACAATGTGCAACTTTTACGCCACGGTTTGCCATTAATAACATGTCATTTTCATTCACATGGATACAATGAGCAGCCACTAATCGATCACTTAAAACACCAATTGAATCTAAATATTCTACTGGTGTCATATCATACTTTTCACGAAATTCTGTCATCTCATAATCCATCTCTGCAACATGCATTGAAATTAACGTGTCATATCTAACCGCAATCTCATGAGCATCTTGTAGTGCTTTTGTATCATTAGTATTGGTTGCATGTGGTGCAATGATTGGCGTCACCAACGGATGATTGCTCCATTTACTCATAAACTGTTCACTATAAGCTAACCCTCCATAAGCTTCTTCGCAATCACATGTCGGAAAATTAATAACTGTCTCCCCAAGTACTCCACGCATCTGCATCTCATCACATGCACGAGCTACTTCTTCTTCAAAATAGTACATGTCTAAAAAAGTAGTCACCCCACTACGTTGCATCTCTAAGATTCCATAACGGGCAGCCTCATAGACTAATGGTGCTCTCATACATTCAATTTCTAGAGGGAAAAGGTAACGACGAAGTCGATCTGGACAATCATCTCCTAATGAACGAAATGGAATCATTGAAACATGAGCATGTGTATTGATCATTCCTGGAATCAAGATACCACCTGATGCATCAATCACTTCATCCACATACTTTTCAATATCTGAATCATACTCACCGACATACGAAATCTTATCATCTTCTATGACTAACATACCTTGTGGATAAGTTGATAGCGTTTTATCCATTGTTAAAATCCAAGCATTTTTAATTAACGTCTTCATGATAAACCTCCGCAATTAATGGCACAATTTCCTGTGTTAATGTATTAATCATTCCCATATCAGTTACCTTTAACTGTGGGGATACCGGTAATGATAATGTCGAGAATGACATAATTTCATTATCATGAACATATCCGAGTTCTTGCATAGCAGATCGAACGTCCCTAAGTTGTTGTGCTAATACTTCAATTGGCTGTGCACTAACAATACCACCAATTTCTAAATAAGCTTTTGCTAAAACTTGCCCCTCTTTTACAACGACATAGCCCCCTTGCATTTCACAAATCATCTGTTGAGCGAGCATCATATCTTCTTTATCATTTCCCATCACCATGACATTATGATGATCATGAGCCCAAGATGTTGCAATCGCTCCTCTCTTTTTAATCGGGGTATCTAACAAAGCGTGAGCGATATTACCATTCTTTCCATAACGCTCATAAACCGTTAATAAACATAGATTTTGTGATTCATAATCAAGTATTCCATTTTTAACCGGAACCTGTTTTTGAATATGTTTAGTAAATGTTGAGTGTGGTTGTGTTTGAATAATGTTACATAACACTTTATTCCCTGAAATCTTAATATCAAAATCTTCAGGCTCAGCCTTTTTACATTTTATTGAGTGGTAGAAATGGTCTGGGAATATTTGATTATGATTTTCTTGATGCGATTCCCTATCATTAGCTACGCAACACCCACCCTTGTAAACGGAATGAATCTTAAAGTTATCCACATCAGTCAGTAAAATAAAATCTGCTAGACGGCCAGGCGCAATCATTCCGCGATCTTCTAAATGCATTCGACGAGCTGGCGTATAAGTCGAACAATAAATTGCCTTCTCAACTGGCATTCCAAGTTTAACGGCATATTTAATAATTTCATTTAAATGACCCTTAGGTAACTTGTCTCCCATGACATCATCTGTGACAAATGCAAAATAATCATAAAAATGATAATCCATTAACGTTTGAATGGTCTGTTTAGTCATCGATTTTTTTTGAATTTCTAAAAACATTCCACTTTTAATTTTTTCAATAATACTTTCAGGTGTTTGCTGAGTATGATCTGCTGTAACTCCTGCTGCAATAAAATCTGCTAAATCTTTACCACTAATTTTTGGACAATGACCTTCAATCGGTAAGGACGGTCTAAATTCTTGACATAGTTTAATAATATCTTTAATAGTTGAGCTTTCTTTTTTGCATAAATCTTGAAAGTTCATCACTTCTCCCAAACATAAAATATTTTGATGATTGAGAAGTTCCTTCACTTCATCTACTCCAATCAACCCACCTGTTGTTTCTAAATGTGGGGATGTTGAAGGAACAGACGATGGAATTCCATAAAAAATATCCAATGCAGTTGCATTGGATAAAAATGATTGAATTCCTTCGATTCCAAACACGTTTGCAATCTCATGTGGATCTGCAACAACAGTTGTAACCCCATGAGGCAAAACAGCCTGTGAAAAACGCGAAGGTAGAGTCATAGAACTTTCAATATGCATATGAATATCAATTAATCCTGGTACCATATATAGACCAGTTCCATCAATAACTGTTTCTTCTGTTACCGATAAAGAATCTGCGATCTGTGCAAATCGACCATTTTTAATGAAAACATCTTTTATTTCAAATTGTTGAGTAAATGTTTGATACACTGAAATATTTTTAATGATCATATCCATATTGAGCACCTATCCTAATTAACGGTTAACAATACGGTTCCATTGATCAATCCAATTATTTAATAATGGATTAACAAATGAATAATCAATTGTTTTAGCATTTGCTGCAACTTCACCATATGTTTTGTTTAATGCTGTTTCTTCATCTAAAACAACATCTTTATTAGTTGGAGCTTCATTTAAAGTAATCGCTGTTGAGCTTTGTAATTCTTGGCTTAAACGGAAGTTTACATATTCGTAAGCTAACTCTTTATTTTTTGAGTTTTTATTAATATCGATTGTATTGAAGTTTGCGTAAGTTCCTGATGCTGGTACAACGAATTTCACATTAGGTTGAGCTTGTTCAATCGTTGGGATTCCGAAATCCCCCACAACAGCAACAGCAATCTCACCAGATGCAAACATATTAGCTAAATCACTTGATTTTGAATAAGTTTTAACAATGTTCGGTTGTAATTCTGCTAATGCTTTGAATGCTGCTTCACCTTGATCTTCTTTAATATCTCCATTTGCATAATCATTTGCTACATAAACCATAGCAGGCCCAAATGTTGTTGAGATATCTGGAATTGAAATTTTACCTTTTAATTCTTCATTCCATAAATCTGACCAATCATTAATTTCAAATCCAACCTCATCTGGATTGTAAATAATTCCGATACTATTTACTGTGTAAGCAGCCCCGAATCCATTTTCAGCTAATTCTGCTGCAGGCTCAATTAATGAAGAAGCATTTGAAATCTTTGAGTAATCAATTTGTTCAAATAATCCTGCCTCATATCCATTTGCTGCCGCTGATTGTGATAATTCAATAATATCAACCTCTGAATTTGGATTATTAGCTAATTTTGTATAACGATCATTTGTTCCACCTGTATCTAATACTAATTCACAGTTGTACTTTTCTTCGAATGGAATTTTCACTTCTTGTTCCCAAACATCTTGACTTAATCCCCATGTTGAAACAACTAGTTTTTGTTTCCCTGAATCTTCAGAACCTGTTGAACATCCTGTAACAAGGGTTAATGCCATTGCAGCACCTAATGCTAATTTCCATGATTTTTTCATATTCTTCGTCTCCTTTTTGCCTGTTTAAACTAATACGATTTTATTTGCTGGTAAATGTAATGTTAATTCATCATTAATTTCATATACATCTGCACCGTCATGATTTACAACGATTTTCCCTAACTTTGTTTCAACTTCATATTGATAACTCTTACCTAAGAACGTACGAACACAAACTGTTCCACTGACACAGTTTTCTTGCGAGCTTTGAACAATCTCAATATCATCTGGACGAATAGTTCCTAATGTAATAGTCGTATCAGGTAATTCATCAACACTAAATGTTAAATCATCACTTAAGAATGTATTTCCTGATTTATGTTTCATTGGAATGAAGTTTTCGAACCCAATAAATCTTGCAACGAACTCAGTTTTTGGTTTAGCATAAATATTTTCAGGTGTATCGTATTGCTCGATAACGCCTTTATTCATAACTGCAACACGGTCTGAAATCGCAAAACATTCCTCTTGATCGTGAGTAACAAAGACAGTTGTAATTCCTAACGCTTTTTGAATTCGTTTAATTTCAACACGCATTTGGATGCGAAGCTTTGCATCTAAATTACTTAATGGTTCATCAAGTAATAATAATTTAGGCTCAATTACTAAAGCACGTGCTAATGCGACACGTTGACGTTGACCTCCCGATAATTGCTTTGGTAAACGATCTTTATACTCTAGTAATCCACAGACTTCTAACATTTTATCGACTTTTTCTTCAATTTGTTGTTTATCCATTTTACGTAGCTTTAACCCAAAGGCTACGTTATCCTTTACAGTTAAATGTGGGAATAAAGCATAGCTTTGGAAAACCAAACCGAAGTTACGTTTATGTACAGGAATCTTAGTAAAGTTTTCATTATCTACTAAGAAGTCTCCGTCAGCTATATCAATAAAACCAGCAATGACACGTAAAGTTGTTGTCTTACCGCATCCACTTGGACCAAGTAATGACACTAACTCACCTTCATGCATCTGTAAATTTAATCCCTTTAAAATATCATTTTTTCCATCGTAAGTTACACGAATATCATTTAATTCTACGAATGCCATGGTGTCTCCTCCTATTTTGCTAATGAATTAATTCCAAGTGTCTTTTCAACAACAAACATAATAACGATTGTTGCAACCATTAATAAAACTGATACAGCCGATACGGTTGGATCATAATAATATTCAATATAGTTCATTAATGCTGTTGGTAAGGTTGTGACTCCTGGACCCGTTAAAAACATTGAAACTGGAATATTATTAAATGAATTAATAAAGGCTAATAAGAAACTTGAAATAATCCCGCTAGAGATGTTTGGTAAAACAATCTTAAAGAATGTCTGGATTTTATTACACCCTAAACTCCACGCTACTTCTTCAATCGAGAAATCAAATTGCTCAAGTGAAGCCCCAACAATGCGGATAATATAAGGCAATACAACTAAGAAATGCCCAAATAATAATCCTTGAAAAACTGGAATACGTAATTTAATCACTAAGAATTGGAATAATGCATATCCAATCACGACTCCAGGAACAATGGTTGGAGATAAGAAGAAACTTTTTAATAATTTCTTCCCTTTAACTGAGTAACGTGACATTCCATAAGCTGCTGGAATCCCAATGACTAACGCAATTAAAGTTGATATTAATGCTAATTTAAAACTTAAAATGAAAGAATTCATAAATGTTTTTGACGTTAATGCCTTCACGAACCAATCAAATGTAAATCCTTTAATTGGGAACGAGATTGTATTTTCAGTTCCAAAAGCCGTCACTGTAATAATTACTAATGGAAAGAAAAGAAAAGCAAAAACGAACATTGATACCAATGTTAGCATCTTATGTTTACGCATCTAGTTCACCTCGCTTATCTACTTTTGCTGCAATGAAGTTTAATCCCTTCATGACAATTAAGGTCGTCACAATCATAATGGCTGCGATAACACTTGCTCCCGTCCAATCATTTAAAGTCATTGAACGTTGATAGATTAAAGTTGGTAAAACTAATGCTTTATTTCCACCTAAAAGCTGTGGAGTTGTATATGCTGTTAGAGATCCAGTAAAAACAAGAACTGCTCCCGTAATAATACCTGGAATACTCATCGGTAAAACAACTTTTATAAAAGCTGTTAAACGATTTGCCCCTAAACTCTCAGCTGCCTCCATCATATCGTTATCGATATTATCCATCACTCCAACTAACGTAATAATCATAATTGGCAAGAATAAATAAATCGTTCCGACTAAAACGGCAAACTCAGTGTACAGCATACTAATTGGTTGCTCAACGATTCCCATATTCACTAATAAATTATTGATTATTCCATTTTTACCTAAAATATTAATCCAAGCAAAACTACGAACAACAGAATTCGTTAATAACGGGAAAATAGAAATAGCAATTAATAGACCTTTCCATTTTTGTGAACAACGCGAAATAAAATAAGCGGTCGGCACTCCAAACAGTGTACAAACCAAGGTAGCAATCAAGGAGATTTTCAGCGTTCGATAGAAGATTTCTAAATAATACTCATCTTGGAAAAATGAGATGTATTGATTTAGAGAAAATCCATCATTAAAGACCGTTGGCCATAATATTGAACATAATGGCAACATTAAAAATAATAATAATAGTACAAATCCTGGAACCATTAAAACATAAGCTGAATTTTTTTTCATGTCGTTACCTCCTTGCGATAGAACGAATGGCCTTGTTCTATCTCTTCTCATAGTCCGATTTTTTACGGAAATCGGGTAGAAACTTACGCACCATATTTGCGTTATATATGAAAATAACCTTGATAACCACCGTCATTATACCAAAATTTTATAGATTTTACCTCATTTTTTTGTAAAAATATGTCGTTTTTTAACTTAAATATATAAATATAAAAAGTGATAAATTTTTACATTTATCACCTTTTATATGCTTAATATCAATAACCTGATTTAATGAGCACTGCTTCCTCTTACTAGAGCTCTCAATTAAGGTTATATTAAAATATTGTTCTAATCGCTTAATATGTAAACTCATAGCTAGTTAAGCTAAATACAGTTTATATCCTACCTTTATTTGGACTCCTTAAATAAAGAATTTTAACGCTTCTAATCCTCACATATAATCGATCTTAACATTGACATTTCTAATCATGAAATGTGATTTTGAATCGGATGCTCCAATGAGTACCATTGAGGTTTCTTCTCTCATGGATTGAAAATCTTTTAACGTAAGAAATTGGACTTCAGCATATCCCCAATCATCTACTAATGTCGAAGGCACAACTTGCTCAAATTCTTTTTTCGTTGTTCCATAACTAATACTTAAAGATTGTCCAGAGAGATTAAGGTATTCACAACTTACGGTCACAACATCCCCTTTATATAATTGAGGTAGATTAATTTCTAATGTTGCAGGTGCTTGTTTTGTTCCTTGCATTTCAAAAATATGACTCTCATCATGCCATTTAAAAGTTCCATCTTGAATTATATTCCCATGGCTCTCAATTAAAAATGGATTTAAACATCTCAAATAATCAATTCTATTTTTCATGCTATAACTTTCACACTTCCCATTACCCCTAATACTTTGACGGTACAGTAAGCTATTAGTTGTAATAAAGTCAGTTCCCATCTCAATTAAGTTAACCATTTCTTTTGCTTCATCGACTGTCCAGACGTTCACCAAAACACCAACAGAATGAGCGTAATCAATCAAATCCTTTGTGACATTTTTTTTATGACAATCGATATTCATTTGATGCTTCGCACAGTAATCAATATTTTCTTTTGTTAAATCAGCAAGCCATTGAAGGCCGATATTTTTATCTAGCTTCCTAATTTCAGTGGCGACCTCTTGATGAAACGTAATGATGATACAATTAGAAAGTAGCCCCCATTTTTCAATCTGATTTAATAATGTCGCAATACTTTGGATTCCAATTCGCTTCACCTCAATGACAGGAACAAGCCCCTGACATTTACATACGTTTAAATACTCCTGCAACGTTGGGATTTTTAGATGTGGATAGGTCGAATCTGCAATTTGAAATGCCTTGAGCTCATCTTTCGTATAATGACTCGGACTCCCTGATCCATTTGTCATTCGATTAATCGAGTCATCATGCATCAAAATGAATTCACCATCCGCCGTCTCATGAATATCGCATTCTGCCCCAAAGTATCCATACTTCCCAGCCAACTCATAAGCCGGTAACGTATTTTCAGGTGCGAGTGCACTAAGTCCTCGATGTGCAATCATGCGGATTTCTGTTTTGTGGAATAGGCCCTGTGGATTTTGAACTAAATTCCGATTCATAACCTCTTCTTTTTTCTCAAATTCAACCTCAAAGCTCGTTGTAACTCGCAGCAATTCCTGTTGATAAATATTTAATTGTAACTTAGAATCCTTATTCATTGAATCAAGTATTTTAATTAAAATCGTACCCATTCTATCTTTTAAAATTTCAACACTTTCTTGAGAAGGAATAATTTCGACCTGACAATGACTTAAATTAATCGGTTGATTATTTTCAACCAATAAAACTTCAAGATATCGACTAGTCTCATTGGATGGCAATTTACATTTTCCTCGTTGTTTCAAAACATCTAATAAAAAATATTTTTTATACATGTCCTCACCTCAAGACAGTATAATCTTAAAACGCTGAGAATATGTTTTCTGCTCTTTAGAAACAAAATGTTTTTACATTTTTTGAGTCAGACTCAGTATCTAAAATTTTGTCATATAAAAGCTAACAACTATGAAAAACAGGCTAGTAACTAGCCTGTTAAAGTAAATCTTCTAATGTATAGTTTGAGAATTCTTCAATAAATTTTTGTAAAGCATCTGAAGTAATACTTTTTAGTTTGCAGCCACTTGATAATAGCGGGCACCCAGCTGATTTATTAAAGCATTCTAAAATATTTAAATTATCTTCCGTAATTTTTAGAATCTCACCTAAGTTTATCTCTTGAGGCTCACAACCAAGTCGAAGTCCACCTCCACGTCCCTTTATTGAAGTGACATAAGGCGTTTTACCTAACTTATGAATGACTTTTTTCATATGTTGTTCTGATGTATTTAGATTCATTGATAATTCTTCAACGGTACACAGTTGGTCACGATGTTGTGCTAAATAAATAAGTGCACGAAAGCTATAATCACTGAATTTGGATAGTTGCATCGAAATCCCACCTTTTTTAACTTATTCTTATTATACAACATAAAGTATCTATTGTTTTGACTATTTCTTGGTGATTATTGATTGTTATCTTCACGATTTAATAGATGGCTACTAAATGATAATCTCTATAAAAATTTATTAAAAATAAGACGAGACGCTTTAAATGAAAACTTTTCTCATTAACATTTTCTTCTGTTATCTTTGTTCTTCCGCAGTCAAATCTTTAAATTCATGTTTTTTTAAAAAAAATAAATGTGCATATTATTTGAACATTATATTCGATTTATGATATAGTTACCTCAACAAACAATAAGGAGAGATGATTATGTTAGATCAACAAACAATTGAAATTATTAAAAGTACAGTACCTGCTTTAAAATCACACGGTATTCAAATTACAACAACATTCTATAAAAATATGTTTGAACAAAATCCTGAAGTGGCACCACTCTTTAATATGGAGCGTCAAAAATCAGGTGAACAACCAAAAGCTTTAGCTCTGACTGTTTTAGCTGCTGCTCAAAATGTTGATAACTTAGGGGCAATTATGCCTGTTGTTAACAAAATCGCAGTTAAACATTGTGATTGTGGCGTTTTAGAAGAACATTACCCAATCGTTGGAGCGCATTTACTTGGGGCAATCAAAGAAGTTTTAGGAGAGGCCGCAACTGATGAAATCATCGAAGCTTGGGCTAAAACTTATGATGTAATCGCACAAGTTTTCATTAATGTTGAAAAAGAAATCTACGCATCACGCGCTTAATAAAAAAATTCCTATGACCAATGAGGTTATAGGAATTTTTTTATTAAAATGATAAATAACCAAGTGGTTCACATGACATATACTAATATTACGATTTGGATAAGGGAGGAGACTCATTATGAATAGTGATTGTACTTCTGAAGAACAAAAGGAAACACTCACAGAACAAAAACTTGCTATTATTCAGCTAGGGCGTTTTGCAACATGGATTTTTATTATGGGGTCTTTTTTCTATCTTTATGGTTTTGATGAAGAAGAAAAATCGCTTTTCTCACCTACTACAGCAGAAGCAAATTTTCATCAAAAAACTGCATCTAATGTGATCGTAGAGGGAAGTAGTTTATTCTTAGTTGCTATTATTCTCTTAACCCTTATGACTTGGGAAAAGCTATAAATTTTAATGACTACCTCAAATTCAAACAATGAGATGATAGAGGGTGAAATGCCTGTTTTTAAATCTAATCTGATAAAAATTGTAGGTTTCTTAGGCGCAACAGTTGGTTATATTGATATCGCAGATGCAACTAATCATCTATCTGATTGAACTTTTTGCGAGGTATAAATTCCACTTTTCCCCGCAAATACATAACTAATGACACATGTAATAAAAAGGTATTTAAGATTACCTCCCCCGAATAATTCAAGCCCCATCGCAAAGGAAGCGAGGGGAGTTTTGGTTCCACCACAAAATACACCAATCATTCCAAGTCCCGCTACAAAGGACAGTGGCAAATTAAATAAGGGAGCTAAAAAGTTGCCAAATGTTGCTCCTACAACAAACAGCGGCGTCACTTCTCCACCTTGAAATCCGGTTGCAAGAGTAATAGATGTTAACAATAATTTAATCAAAAATGCATACCCCACAACTGGTGATTCAAATGCTTCTTTTAATAAAGGTAAACTTAATCCTAAATACATTCGATTTCGTATCATTAACATTAATCCAATGATGATTAATCCACCAACGAAACTTTTGACATAACTCTTTTTAAGTTTATCAGAAAATATCTTTTTTAAATAATGCGTTAACTCAGCAAATAATTTGCTCATTAATCCAAATAAGATTGAACACGCCATAACTTTATAAAATAAAAAAGGATTCTGTGATGATAAAGTTTCCATTTCGTAATGACTATGACTCACGTTAAATAGAGTTGAAACATAGGTTCCGATATAGCTCGATAACAAGCAAGGAATAATGGATTCATATCTCATTTTTCCAATGGTACTCACTTCAAGACCGAATATCGTTCCGGCTATTGGCGTTCCAAAGACAACACCAAATCCACTACTGACGCCGCTAATAATCAAAATAGTGGCATCTTCTTTGTTTAAATGAAGGAAATGACTAAGTTTTGAACAAATACTGGCACCAATTTGAACGCCTGTTCCTTCTCTTCCGGCAGATCCCCCAAATAAATGAGTCACAACGGTTCCTAAAAAAACAAGGGGGGCCATTCTAAAAGGAATCTCTCCCACTCCTTCGTTGATTCGTTCGATAATTAAATTATTCCCTTTAGCAGAATCCTTACCAAATTTTAAATATAAATAACTAACGAAGGCTCCGCCAAATGGTAGTAAATAAAGAAGCCATGGTCGGTGTTCACGTAAGTTTGTAACATACTGTAAACTATTTAAGAAAAACGAAATAAAAATTCCAACAAGGGTGCCCGAAACAATAGCTAATAAGAACCATTTCAAAAAATGTCTTGCAACACTTGCAATGTCTTTAACGTACTCTTGTAATAAATCCATTTCATCACCTCTTGATATATGATTTCCAAAAAAACAAGAAAAAACTCCTCAGATAGGAGTTTTAAAAGTCTTCTGATAACAAATGATTTAGGAAATAATCTCGATTATTAATAAACATCTCAGTGATTTGATAAACTGATGTTTCGGTATAATCACAGGGTTCAATGGTTCCATGATCAAATGATAAAATACTTGCTTCTGGAATAGCCAAAAGAATGGGTGAATGCGTTGCAATAATAAATTGAGCACCACGTTTTGCTAGACGATGTATTTCAATTAATAAGGTGAGTTGGCGTTGAGGAGAAAGTGCGGCTTCTGGTTCATCTAAAATGTAAATTCCATCTGCAGATAATGCCCCCTGTAGAAGGGAAAGAAAACTTTCACCATGTGATTGTTCATGAAATGACTTTCCACCATATCTATCATAGTAAATTTCGATTGGATCATTCCCACGATATTCTTCAGCCTGACTGGCCACATTATAAAAACTTTCAGCTCTAAGAAAATAACTATTTTTCGGACGTTTAATGCCTCGAGTAAAAGAAATAGCTTTATGTAATTCAGAATGTGATTCATACGTAGAGAAGTTATAATTTCGTGTTCCACCTTCTGCACTAAATCCATAGGCAACAGCAATCGCTTCGATTAAAGTCGATTTTCCTGAACCATTCTCTCCTACAAAAAATGTAATGTTGTGATTGAAGGATAGCTGATTAAGTTGATTTAATGCTTTGATATGTCTAACATAACTGTCTTCACCGATCTGACTCCAGTCAATCTTAATATGATTAATAAATCGCTCTTTCATCTTAACATCCACATCCTCGTTTACTTATCTACTGTCATTATAACAAAAAAATCCCTCAAACGATTGGTCTGAGGGATTTAAAAAGGATTTTATCACGATAGTCACTAATAGGGGTCTTATGTTAGGTTAAGTTTTAAAAAAGTTATTTCTATTCAAGTCCTCTAACTTGAATTTCATAAATACGTACAGCTGAATCTGAGTTTTGTGTTGGTTTGATGGCACTAACTCTTACATATTGAGCCTCAACAGCTTTGAAGGTATCAACGGTTGTCGCCGCAGAATTTCTTGTGATATTCACCACTTCTTCAAAGTTTTCTCCATCTTGACTCACTTCAATTGTATAAGCTTTGGTGTTCATTCCATCACTTTCTCCACCCGCTTCGGCATGAGCCATGTACACTTCACTGATTGTCTTTAATTCTCCAAGATCAATCACAATCCAGTGTGGCGCAGTCCCTGTTGCACACCATTTCGTATCAAGTAATCCATCAACCGCAAATTGAGGCGCCTCATTGTTATTTACAAATCCTGACGCTTCTGTCGCTTTTCCTTCTGATAAATTCACAAGTTCTGTTGCAGCATTAGAAACGGTAATAATTTCTTCTTTTGTGACACTGACTTCTCCTGATTTATTTTTAGCAGTTAATGTAACAGTATAGACACCTTCTTCTGCAAAATTGATCGTCGGTGTTACATCTGTACTACTTTCAATATTAGCACCTTTAAATTCCCATACAAATTCTTCAGCATTTTGAGATGAAAGATTTGTAAACGTCACATCATCCCCTGGTGCAACTAATGTTCTTGAAACACTGAACTCAGCTTTTGGCATACTGTTATCAGGCCATTCCATTGTTGCTTTTGCACTTGTTCCTTGCTCTCCTAAGTTATTAACTGCTACAACTTCAAAGTTCGTTTGATTTGACTCACCCTCGCGTGGAAGTGCGTTATAGAAGAATGCAGTTGTTGCAGACGTTCCTAAGAATGATTTTGTTCCATCTTGGTTAATTTGATAAATTTCATAATGTCCATTTGAATCAGCATTTCCTTCCCAAGATAACTTAACTCCAGCATACATTGCATCTTCATCAAATAAATAATCTTCAACTTTTAAATTGCTAGCTGTTGCATTTGTTGCATCAGACTCTCTTGCAATCGTCATATTACCGATGCTTAGTCTTAATCCGCTCACTTCTTCTTTTGAAGAGATAGCATATGAAATATTTTTAATAGCTTTTCCTGATAACTTAGACACATCATAAGATAATGTTGTCCACTCATCCACTGATACTTTTTCTTTAGATTTTAACGTTTCAGTTGTTCCATCATGGAAATCTAACACCAAATCAAAATCAACATTTTCAGATGACTTAATCGCTGTTGTAAATGACACCTTATCTTCAAGTGTTAAATCGGCACTAAATAATTTAATTGTAGATTTTTTTCCTGCTTCCATATTTCCAAGGAGTTTGATTGAGTTTCCACCATAAAAGGCATTTGCGTAATCAATATCGGCACTTAAAGTATTCGCCCCTTCGTTTTCAATCATCCAGCGGTAAGTAGGTAAAACATCTGCCATACTACGGTTATTCCAATCTGTTTCAGACACTTTTTCACCATCAATGAAGAAATTATACCCATGTCCTAAATTGAAGTTCGTCATAAATGGTAACGAATTAACAACGCTTTTCTCAACAATATATGTTGAAACTCCTCGCCATTCACGATCAGTTGCACTTGTTGAAACTGACGGATCTCCATTTTCATTTACCCATAAACGATTTTCTTTGGCATGGAAATCATCAATTGAACTAGCAGAAGCATATGTCCAACTTGGGCAATATAAACCTAAAGATGTATTTCCTGCCTCAAATAATTCCCAGCGAATTGGTGTATTAACTCCATTGGCTTGAACATCAATTCCGGCATAAATAACATTTGGATTAATTCCTAACTCTTGTGCTTTTTGTGTTGAAGCTTCAAGTAAATTTTCTGGTGCTAATGTGTCTGTTGTCCACCAGAAGTTTAAGAACATACTATCGGCAATCATTTCTTGGTTATCACCAACTAAGAAGAATTCATTTTCTTCAGTTAAAGCATTTTGCCAATCCATTTCCCCCTCTTTAGTCATTGAATCATACCACATGATTTCAAGACTATCCCCTGCTTTTGCTTTAAATTCAACAATTAACTCTTTCATTAACTGTGCATGTTCAGGTGTCAGAGGTGTTTCTTCGTTTCCTTCTGTTTCTTGATTGATAAACCATCCATCAAATCCATAAGACTGTGCGACTTCGATTAATTTATCAACAATCGGGAAGCTTCCATTTTCATCTTTTGTTAAGAATTCATCTAACCAAGCCATTTTTCCACCATGTGCTTCCATTGGGAAAAAGACTGTTCCAAGAACCGGAACTCCATTTTTATGAGCAGCATTTGTAACATCAGCCGTTGGAGGAACAATTAACCCCTCACCTGAAGATCCTCCCCAATAAACCATCTTGTCAACATATTGCCAATATGAGAAGACATTTGAAGAAATTTTATTACTTCCTTGAGATGGATTTCCACTTGTACTATTATTCATAATAGAAATCGCAACAACTTCACGCTCTTTGTCTTGCGTTGCGTTAACTGTCTCTAATCTATCTTTACTTACACGGTCTGCTAAGGCGACTGTACTTCTATTATATTCAAAATGCTTATCACTACTTGGCGTCCATTCTAATAATTCAGCTGGGAACCAATGAGGAGCCGTTGCTAAGTTATTCATAATTAATTCTGTGTTTGCAACTTCTGGACTAATGGTATAAATACTTTGAGGTTTTATTTCATGAACTTCCTCAGTTGTACTTTGTCCTTGCTCAACTGAAGCACATCCTACTAGTGCAGTCCCAACCGTAAATGTTAAAAAGACAGGCATTAAAACTTTTGATCCAGTTAGATTTTTCTTTGAAGACTTTTTAATTCTTTTATAACGTGTCATAATGTATTCCCCTTCAAGTATAAATTTAAAAGTTAAAACAAAACATTAAGTTGATTAATCTTTCCTTAATTTAATGCTTGATACTCTACAAGTGCTAAAGCAATTGCACCGACAACGCCAGCTTTTCCACCTAATTGTGCTTTTTCAATTTTACAGTTTTCACGAATAGGTGCAAGGCATCTTGCATTCATTTCTTCATTAATTTTTTCAAAAACGATTGGCCCTCCGTTTGTAACCCCACCGCCAATCACAATTTTATCCGGATCAAAAATATTAGCGCAGTTAGCAACTGCAATTCCTAAATACGATAAAGTTTCAGAAAGAATTTGATTAGCAACTGCATCACCATTTGTTGCTTCAGTGAAAACTTCTTTAGCTGTCACGGTTTCATACTTACTTAACGTTGTTTCCATTCCTGAACTAACACTATCCCTAGCCATTTTTTCAATATAAATTCCTGAACTCATCGATTCGACACATCCACGATTTCCACACCCACATGCTCTACCATTACGATCAACTGTCGAATGTCCAACTTCAAGTGCATTAGATGTACTTCCTCTGTACAGTTTTCCATTTAAAATAGCTCCGCCACCAACACCGGTACTTGCTGTAATATAAACCATATTTTCGCATCCTTTACCAGCTCCGAAAATATATTCACCAAGAGTTGCAGCATTCGCATCATTATCTAAAAAAGTAGGTATTTGAAATTCATTTTTAATCGCTTCAACGACATTAAAATTTCTAATTGGTAAATTAGGAGGTGAAACAATTAATCCATTTTTCACATCTAGTGGACCTGGAGATCCAATTCCAATCGCCTTAATTCTATCTAAATTAATACCTGTTGAAACTTTTTTAATCGAACTAATCATTTTCTCAATAATTTGTTCCGGTCCTTTACTTGCTTCAGTCGGAACAACTTCTTCATTTAAGATTTCCCCGCGTTCATTAGCGATAGCCGTATAAATTTTAGTTCCACCTAAATCGACACCAATATATAGTGGCTCCATATAATCCCCTCACAAATCACATTTTATTTACTTTCTAAGTTATTCGATTGATGTTCACTTATAAAATTAGCTAATGCTCCTATTAGGTTTGCATCTCCTTTATGGGTACAAGCCCCTAAGACAGGTTTAACTTTAGCAATTTCAATTTTTTCTAATAAATAATCGATTTTTTCGTTAATCTTTTCGATGAAATCTTCTCGTTGTGAAATAGCTCCACCGATTAAAATAATTTCTGGATCATAAAAGTACTGCATATTAAAAATTCCTTTAGCCAAGTTTAAATAAAATCGGTCTAAAATATTTTGACAAAATTCATTTCCCTTAGTGGCTTCTTCAAATACTTTAATTCCATCATAGCTATCATCTTGAAAATGGGCTCTGGCTTTTCTAACAAAAGACATTGTTGAAGCAACATTACTGAAATTATAAAACTCTCCATCTCTTTCTTCCATTAACATATAGCCAAATTCTCCACCATGAAGGTTTTTTCCATGATGAATTTTTCCATCATGAATAATAGCTCCACCAAGTCCTGTCCCACAAACTAAAAATAAAACATCACTAAATGATTGACCTGAGCCATTAAACACTTCGGCAAGTGCTGCACAATTCGCATCATTTTCTATACTGATTGGTAAGTTTGTCGCTTCCCCCATAATTTTTTTCCAATTATGACCATGAATGCATGGGATGGCACTTGAACCATTTACCATGCCAGTCTTGGAATCAACAGCGCCTGGTGAACTAATACTAACTCCCGTAACCTTATACTGTTGTTTAGCTTCTTCAACAAAGCTTACTAAACTATTAATCAAACCATTAAAGTCATGATTTACTTCTAGAGAAGTTTTTTCTACTATCTTCCCCTGTAAGTCTAAAACACCAACTTTGATTGCTGTCCCTCCGATATCTATACAAGCTATCACGACATGCTCCTCCTCGACACATTTTGCATGAACTACTTTTTAAAAAGGAGATATTCTCATATCTCCTTTTTATTTTTTAATCCTTACTTAGAAGCTTTCCATTCATCAATTTGTCGTTGCATTTCTTCAATGATTTTATCTAAACCTTGTTGTTTTAATTTAGTATTTAATTTTTCTAAATACTCATCTACATCCACTGATCCACTGTAGATAGTCGCTTTAAACTCTTCTAAAACGTTGTTAACAGCCGCAATTTCTGTTGAAACTGATTTTGAATTGAATTTGAATCCAAGTGCTGGTGATGATTTTGCAGCATCATTGAAATCTTGGAATTCATCCCATTTAGTTTCAGGTTCGTTTTCTGTTACATAAGTAATAAATAAGTTTCCTAAAGAGAAGTAAGGAACGTCATATCCTTTTTTATTAATTAATTTGATTTGATTATCTCCAATTTTTTCATAGTGAACACCTTCAAGACCATAGTTAATCATATTACGGATTGTTGGGTCAGTATTTAATAAGTTTAAGAACTCAATTGCTTTTTCTTTATTTTTTGAGTTAGCAGAAACAGCAACCATTGATCCAGTTGTTGAACCATTTGTAATCCAAGTGTTAGTAATAGGTGTAGAAACAACTCGGTAACCTAAGCTTTCACTCCAGATTTCATCTGCATATGGTTGACCATCCGCTTTTGTTACAAGACGTTTGATTGATTTATCATCTTGAGCTGTTGCAGCATCAGCGTTGATATATCCAGCTTGATAGTATCTTCTTAATGTTTCTAAATCACGTTTCATTTCATCTGTTTCAAACATGTTCATGACTTTTAATTCACCATTGTCATCTAAAGAAATTCCAACAGGATCTACTAATTGATCGAAGAATACTGTATATGAGAATCCTTTTGTGATGTATAAAGGTACAACATCAGGTTCATTTTCTTTAATCACTTTTAACCATGGTTCTAAATCTTCTAACGCATGAATTTCATCGACTGGAATATCATACTTATCAACATACTCCTGAGTGAACACCCACATCGGTGCTACTCCTAATTCTTTTTGAGTTGGAACAGCATAAGTTTTTCCATCTACTTTAGCTCCATCCCAGAATCGTTGGTCGATCGCTTCTTTCATATCTTTTCCTATTGTATCTAAATAAGGATCTAAGTCTAAAAAGGCACCTTTACGAGCATTTCCCAAATAATCTCCTGCCCATGAACATGTGAAGGCTAAGTCAAAATCTTCACCAGAGTTCACGATGACAGACATTTTTTGACTGTAATCATTGAAATCAATGAATGTCATATCTAGATTTACCCCGATTTTTTCTCCTAAATATTCATTCGCTTTTTCAATAACTTGAGCGTAATCTTTTGGTTCCCCTCCAATAGTGTAATACTTTAATGTGGTGATTTTTTCACCATTAGATGAAGTTGAAGATGATGATGATGTTGAGTTTCCACTACATCCAGCTAATAATGCAGTAGCAGCCATCATGCAGGTTGTAAATGAAATAAGTTTTTTAAATTTCATAAATTACTATTCCTCCCCGAACAATATTTAGTAACGCTTACAATTTAATTTTAGTATATATCGCTTTCATTTCATAGTGTAGATTTTCCACATTTACTTAAATAAATCTCACTATTGAAATACAGATTTCATACTTTTAGGGTACCGTTTACACAAACGGATAAAATACTCTATATTCTTCGCAAAAATTTACATAGATATTTAATCACTTCACTAATACGGATTAATTCACTTTCTTTATTTCTTTCCCTCCAAATAATCTGATACTCATAAAACCATCGCTCTATTTTTAGTGCCAAATTGTTAGCTTCACTCACAGGATCAGCATCCTCACGATTAAATTCATGTCTTAACAAATACAAAGAAAAATCATTTAATAGCTCAATGCCTTGAGCTGAAATTAAAAATTCTCTAAAATCTAACTGATTTTCTGATTTGATTTTCGGTAAATAAGTATTAATTTTTCGATAAATTTCTTGAGCCTTTAGAACATCTTCTCTAATTTGTTGTGGATTAAAACGAGTATACTCCTCAATGATAATATCTCGCATTGGAGTATTAAATTTCTCTTTCCACTTCACAATCTCATACCATGTCATCTGCTGACACTCAGATAAATCCGCTAATAATGAAACAATACGACACGATTGATCTCGGTACTCTAATAAAGAAATAGCTTTAAAATGCTCGTCTTTACTTCTTTCATCTAATGGATTCCAGCTAGTGGCAGCTGCATAAATCATCAATGGCATCGAGTTTGCAAATAAATTAAGATGTCCATAATCTCCCCAATCTGTTGTTAAGACCCCCTCGGCTTCATATTTAACCGCATAAGTTACCATTCTTCTAATGTTCTCATATCCTTTGTTCATTAAATTCATTAAATGGTTCCATCCCGCTACACCAGGGCAGACATACTGTGGCATCCCACTTTTTGCAATTTTTTTCGTATCTGTTTCTTCCACTAAATAATCATAATTCCAATTCAAACAAGTTGGGTGTGACTCAATTTTAGATAGTAAATGCTCATACCTTAAAACCACATCTCCCCAAAATAAAACATCTTTATCGTGATTTTTAGCAATTTGAATAATCTTGTTTAAAAACTCAACATAAAGTTCACCATCATTCAATGTATTTAATAAATGATGACTCTTTCCCTTCCCTAAATCAAAGGTTTCATCACAGCCAATATTAAACTTCTTCGAACTAAACAGCGGTAAAACATCCGCCATCATCTTTTCAACAAGCTCTAAACTAGCCTCATTACTCACATCAAGCGTATGATGTGCCATACGATCATAAAACGAAAACTCAGACTCATCATCTAGCTCACATAAATGCTTGTAACTCTCACTTCGCAATACCTCATACAAATGCCCAAATAACGCAAATGATGGCACCAATTCCACATGTCGCTTTTGACAATAATCATCTAACAAAAGAATTTCCTCAGCCGTTAACGGATCTTTATCATACCAAATCTCACTAAACCCGGTGAAGGCAAAACTATGCTCAATATAAAGCTGAAGCTGATTTATTTTATAGTGGGCCAGTTTATCAACCAATGACTTTAACGTTTCTAAAATCGGAACCTTCCCTCGCGTCACATCGTGATAAAAACCACGGTTTCTAAAATAAGGGCAGTCCTTAATTTCAACACCTGATAATTCTACACCCTCATTCTTAATGATTTGGAGCAACGTTTGAGTCCCATAAAATAACCCTTTTGATGTCGTTGCCTTAATCTCAATATAAGTTTCTTCAATAATTAAATCATATGCTTCTTCCTCTAATTCATCTACTTTAATGAATCGAATGGATGGCGTACTATAATTTCTTTCAAAACATTTTGTCACGCTCAAACGAAACCCGATTAACTCATGAAGTTGTTGCTGTAATAATAAAGCTGACTCTAAATCCTGACTATTACACTGACTCGATAAAATGATTTCAGTATTCGTCCCTAAAAAGAACTTCGTTGCTTCCTTTTTCACATAACTTCTTGGCATTGGTTGTAAATACAAATGACTCATCCCCTTTTATAAAATTGAAATCTGATCCACAAATAAGAATGTTGGCCCCTCACCTGGCAAAATGCTCCACGGTGGACACACTCTTTGATTTTTAGCAAAAACTCTAATATACCTGTAATTCATTGCTTTTTGAACCTGAATATTTGTGACGGCAATCTCTTTTCTTTCAATCGATTCATCACAATTAATCATCTCGATTATCTCAAAGTTTATCCCATCAAGTGACCCCTCGACTAAAACATCTTTGGGATAATAAATCCAGGCACGAGTATCTTGTAAAAAGCCTACTGTTATTTGATTAAACTGTGTTGCCTTTTCTAAATCTACCACAACATCTAAATCATCATGATAGCCAAGCCATGCACCGTCTCGATAATCCTTTGTTCCTTTTTTACCATCAATTAACGTCTCTACTCCATTTGGATTATATTTCTTTATCTCCACCGGTAATGTTTGTCCTTTAATCTTTTTAATCGGTTGAGACTGGAAATAGCCCGCATCTTCTTCCACACTTTCCTTCATTCCATCAACAAAGATTTTAGCCCTAATCTGCCCTTCCTGTGTTAAAACAATCGGTTTTTGATAAAGTAAGGACTGTTTGGTTGGAGGTGTCCCATCTAACGTATAATAAATTTGACCTTCATTATTAGGATTTTTAATCCTAAAAACTTCCGATTCATAAATTCCTGTTAATGATACTTTAGGATCAATGACCGGTTTGAATGCTCGTTTCATAAAATGATTTTGTTTATTTCGAGGCGTATAATCCTCAATCATATTTGAATTTAAAAAAGCTTGCGATACTAAAGACTGCTGTTCACTAAATCTCATTTCTAACCCTTCATTTTCTGAGGCAATGGCTAAATCAAAGTCAGCTAAATTTAAAATTTCACCTTGATCTACAAACAAAGAATAATCAAATTGTTCATGTGTGAAATTGAAAACATTGTTTTTAATCCCTTTTAAAACTGGACAATATTTCATGGCTAATAAAATTCTTGAATGTTCAAACGCCTGATTCGTTTTAATCTGAAGCTTATTTTCTTCACACGTAATCAAGACGCTTATGCCATTATTTAATAGCCAGGTGATTCGGTAATCACAATCATTTAATTTCTCGAAACGAATTGGATTCCCTTCAAGTTCCGTTAGTAATCCTTGAGACTTGAGCTCAAAGAACTGAATTTTTGCTCGAACGTCATCTGTACTAAATTGATGCCCATCCACAACAGGTAGCGTATCAAAAATACTTTCTTCTTCCGTTAAGACGTCTTCATAATAGCGTGAGCGATAGTTTTCATTGAAGAGATGTAAATCTCGAATAATTAAGCTGCCATTTTCAAAAAGGAAACTTAATCGATAAAAACGACTATTATACCAAAGGGTTTTTAAATTCTCTTCGGTATTCCAATCTTTTGTGGCCGCATAGGTTGTGACCGGTGTTAGCTGATATTTTCGTTTATACCAAGCGGCGCTTTCAGCTAACGTTTGAATTCTTAACTGATAAGGTTCTTCAATTTCAGCTAGATGTTTCATTTGAAGCTCATATCCTTTTGACATCGTATCCCATAAAAACGTATTTTCTTGTCCTGTTTGAACATATGAAAATCCAATCGTACTTTCCATCACTTGCCTTTGAAAAAACCACTCCACCCAATCTCTATTTTGAGCAATGGTAGCAGCAGGCTCGAGTGTATAAACACCACAGACTGATTTTCTGATTCCATCTTCAAAGGCATAAATCGGATCAGCGCCTAACAATCTGAATATTGGTAAATCTAACTGATGCTCCTTCGTTTGAGCTGGCATGAATTCATTAAATAAACTTGGATAATAGGCCTGGTTATAATATCCTCCTGATAACGTAAAACCATCAGTCCCAATTTGATCGCGACAAATCGCTGCCCCTTCAATCTGATACTTGTCTTTAAAATGTTTTAACGTGACAATATCTATTACCCAAGATCCAACTGTTTTCGGATAATAACCAAAGATAGATTTAAAATCTTCCATGTAAACATCAACCATTTTAATACGTTCTTCTTTTGTATAGGCTAATGAATAGCCTTTATTCACATGGTCATCAACTGGTGTTTCACCTTTCCATTTAACCGAAGCTTTACTGGCTAGTGATTCATCGATTTCCCACCAGCAGGCGATTTCATCAAACTCATCTAAGTTATCTTTTAAGAGCGCCACATAGTTTTCATCCATCAATGCATCATACTTTAACGCATAAGTGGCCGAAAAGCCATAACGTTTCGTTTCTTCAATCTCATACAAAACAGTTTCAAGCTCCTCTTTCACAAACTGGCCTGATGGATAAACTGTTTTTCGAATAAAATTATAAATATTAACAATGGCTACATGCTCCATACAAACTGATTCCCCTCAATTCTCATGATTTTAAAAATAGAAGTATTTCTTACTTGAAATACTTCTATTTTTTAATGTCATTATGATAAATGTGCGAGTGTTAAAATTTCTTTTTTATGTAACTTCATTTCACTTGTAGTTTTTTCTAAGTGTTCTTCTTCTAATAAATCCGTTTTGTATAAGGTATCCTCAGTTTCTAATTTTAGCATCGCTTCTTCATTCGAAACGTTATACCATCTTGTAATGAGTTCATTATTTGAAGTTGAAACCTTTAAAGCAGATGGAACAACCTCTAAGTATTCTCCTTTTAAAAACTGATAGGTTGATGATAATGCCCCCTCTTGTACTGGAAGGCCTGCGCTTAGCCAATCTACTTGATATTGGTAAGCCTCTGTATAAGATTGATAACGTGACTTAGCATCTCCATGAAGAATAATTGCAAATTCTACTTCATGCTCTCCTAAACATTGAGCATCTGGTGTTAAAAATACTCCCCAGTCACCTAATTCACGAACACCACGATGTAATGTCACAGCAATCGTATTAGATTGTTGACCTAACACTTCATATTCATTAAGTCCCTTATTTGCAATCGTCACTCCGGCTGTTTCATCGTGAACATTAATAAAGGCTTGTTGATGTTGAGCATTGCATGGATTCTCCCATACAGCATGTGGGAATGTTTCACGTTTTGCAACCTCAAAAATTGAGTCTGCATAGTGATATGGTGTGTCAATATTCGTTTCAAATAAGACGCGTAATCGATGATCAAGGGCTTGATTATTGAATTTAGTCACAGCTTTAATCACACGATTTTGACGTTCAATTGTGTATAACGTTTCGATTTCAAATGGAATCAGTTCTTCTCCTCGTGAGGCTTTACGGTATTTGAATTCAACTAAGTCTTGAATTTCTTGATCTAAAATTTCATTTGCTTTTGATGGAATCATTAACGTGTGACTAACTTTTACTACCGTACGATAAGATTGATCTTCAACTACTTCAATATTTGCCACACTCTCGCGTGTTGTAATTGGCGTATCATCTTTTGGCATGAAGTGAATGTATTCATTTCCAATATCTCCACAATCTTCAAATATTCCGAAGTTATCATATGTTTTTTCTGTTGCTTTATCGAAAATACGTAATGATCCATTTTCATTAAAGTGAACCGTCATAAATGGTGTTTCAACTGTTAAATTCTCTTGGATTAAAGAAGATTCTCCTTCTTTTACTTCTTTTGTCTCTACAAGTGCGAAACTTTCATATCCAAATGCCGGAATTTCTTGAACTTCTAAGGTCACTTTGACACGTTTTGCAATGTATGGTTGGCGGAAACGATCTTTTGGTAAGTCGTAATTAAAAGCATTCGGTAAAACTTCAATGGTAGCTGGAATTTTATTTCCATGCACATCGACCACTTCATACGTTGGAAGTTGGCGTTCATGCATTTGTTTGACTACTTCAACAACTGGTCCCTCGCTAAAATACATTTTAGCGACTTCAAGTTCTGTTTCAACAACGCCTGAACGATTCCATCCGCTTGTATTTGCAATGACAAATGGTTTAACCTCTTGATTTTCTTTTTTGAATGCCATTGTATTTATTTGGCTAACTAAATAATCCATGCTTTCATCGATGATATGTTTAGCAACCGACTGCACTTTTTCAAAACGAGTCACCATTTCACGATGTACCTCATCGACACTACATCCACAAATACTATCATGAGGATGATTTTCCATTAGCAATTTCCATGCGTATTTAAATAAATGATGTGGATATGGTTTTCCTTCTTTATGCGCAATCGTTGCTAACGGTTCAGCCATTTTTTCAAGCATCATTTGGCACTTAGCATTCATTTGTTTAATATAAATGCGAGCGGAAGCAGTATTAGCTAATGTATACCATCCATCCGTTTGTTGACTACGTAGCTCTCCTGTAATCGTCGTCATATCATCTGCTAATTTTTCATGAAGTGCCTCAATATATTCTTCAAAATTCGAATGCTTGAATTCTACATCTGGATAAAGTTCTTGAGCCGTTTTAATTGCCTGTGATAAATCCGTTTGAACCGGTTGATGGTCACATCCATTCATAAATAAAAGATGTGGGGTACTTGCATATTTCGTTGCGTCTGCTAATTTTTTTTCCCAATATTTTTTAGCTTCTTCTTTATCAACCGGAACTTCAAGCCCATTACTGTACCAGTTCGCAAATAAAATAGCTAATACTTTTGAACCATCCTCTGATTCCCAATACATTTCCGAATAAGGTGATTCATAAGCATCATTATCACTGACCTCATTGTTAAATCCTGTTGGTTTAACACCTCGCCCAAAAACTGCTGTTTCAATTCCAGCCTTTTTTAAAATTTGTGGCGCTTGTCCCATATTTCCAAAAGAATCAGGGAAATATCCAACTTTACAAACTTCCCCATACTCGCGAGCTAAGTCATGCCCCATTTGTAAGTTACGAATATTTGCTTCACTACTTGTTAAAAACTCATCTTGAAGGATGAACCAAGGTCCGACATGAATACGTTTAGCTTCAATTAATTTTTTTAAACGTTCTTTATTTTCTGGTCGAACTTGTAAATAATCTTCAATCAGTAAGGTTTGTCCATCTAAATGGAAACTTTTATAGTCGGGATCCGTCTCTAATGTATTAATTAAAGTATCCATAAATTCAATTAATAACATGTGATGCTTTTCATATGGTAAATACCATTCACGATCCCAATGACTATGTGAAATAATATGCGCTGTTTTCATAACGTTCTCCTTTTTATTCAATCCCTATTTTGTTTTTACTTTATATCCACAATAATCTAAAACTAATTCGCAGAACATGGCATTTGCCCATGAGAACCATTCACGTGTATATTCATTTGGATTATCCACATTAAATCCTTCATGCATTAAACCTGTTCCACCATCCGTGCGCTTAATCACTTCCAATAATTCTTTTTTATAGGCTTGATCTTCACATGTAAGAGCCTGCATTGCTAATGAAATATGCCAAATATAATTAATCGGTGTATGTGGACTTCCAATTCCTTGTGCAGCTGTTCCCTTATAGAAGTAAGGATTCGCTTCACTTAAAATCATTCGACGTGTATTTTGATAGACCTCATCCTCTTCACTCACATAGCCGATATAAGGCATTGATAATAAACTTGGTAAATTCGCGTCATCCATTAAATTGTATTGTCCAAATCCATCCACTTCATAAGCATAAACTTTTCCAAACTTGTAATGTTCAATCGTTCCATACGTTTCAATTGCTTCACGAATTTCAACCGCTAAAGCTTTCGCTTCTGCTGCTAATTTTTCATCATTTAAAATTTCAGTTGCAATTTCAACTAAGTAATTTAGAACAACAACCGCAAACATGTTAGATGGAATTAAATAACCATACATACACGCATCATCACTTGGTCTAAATCCTGACCATGTTAAACCAATGTTTGACTTAACTAATGCCCCTTTACCATCACGTGATAATGTATCTGTGTAGTAGCAATCTTTTCTAACAAAGCGATAAGGCGATTGATTTTCATGATCTTGCTCTGTACGCCAAACTTCAAGAATTTTATAAGCTGCTTCTTTGAATGTCTCATCAAAGTGAGAAGTTGTTCCAGTATTTTTCCATAATAGATACGCCATTTGTAGCGGGAAACATAATGAATCAATTTCGTATTTTGCTTCCCAAATCCATCCTGACATATCAGTTTCATCTTGTTCCCAACAATTCCCGTTATCAGCCTCATTAAAAGCGTTTGCATAAGGGTTTAATAAAATATACATCATTTGACGGCGAACTAATCCCTCAATTAATTTTGTAATTTCAGGATCTTCTTGCGCTAAAACATAATAAGGACGTAATTGACAAACTGAATCTCGTAACCACATGGCCGGAATATCTCCTGTAATAACGTACGTCGTTCCATCATCCATCTTTTTAACTGTCGTATCTAACGTATTCGTATAACAGTTTTTAAACATTTGAATTAACTGTTGATCATCCCCTAATTTCTCTTCCACCTGTTTAATTAGATTTTGCATTGATTGTGGTAATTGTTTTTCCATCCTACTCTTCCTTTCCTATATTTAAAGTTTTCATCTTTGCTAATAGCGAATTTCTATCACCTGAAATAGCCCCTCTCACATGAAAACTTTTATCTTTATCTTCTTTAATCTTCTAGTTAGACAATAACACCGCTATCATTTATTTTCAACTTGCTTTATTCTACATATAGTGTACAAAACATATATTAGTCTAAATAAGCTTTTTACACGTAGAAGACTTCTAATCCATCTTAATGATAAAAGGGATTAAATATAAATTTATGAATTATTTTTCTGTTTGTATGAGATTCCAATGTCTGAAATTTAAAACTGAATAAAAAATATTAAATGGCTGGATTACACAATAGACTAGTACGTAAAAATCCTTTCCTAACCATTTCATTTATCTATGAAGCATCATAAAAGTTAGAATATTAAAAATTAAAATCCTAGTGGCTAAGCAACTAGGATTTTAATTTATCATGCTATTTTAAACAGGGCGATTTAATGTATTTGACTTCTAACTATTCTTTTACTGCCCCTACTGTAAGTCCACTTACGAAATATTTTTGGAAGAATGGATACGCAAATACGATTGGTAATGTTGTGATTACAACAATGGCCATTTTTGCTGTATCTTTTGGTAAATTGTTAGCTACACTTACCCCATCCGTTCCAAGCATAGCAGCATTATTAGCTAAGAATTCCATTGTTCCCTCAATCTTAATTAATAAATATTGTAGCGGAACTAATGCACTTCTATCGATATAAAGCATCGCATTGAACCAGTCATTCCAAAATCCTAGTGTTAAGAATAATCCAATTGTTGCAATGGCTGGAAGTGATATTGGTAATACAATTCGTGTAAATACCGTAAGTTCTGAAGCCCCATCAATTTTAGCTGATTCAACAATAGCATCTGGAACTGTTGTTTTAAAGAACGTTCTTAAAATGATAATGTGGAATGAGCTAACACAAATAGGTAGGATTAATGCCCATAACGTATTTTTAATTCCAAGGAATCGTGTATTTACAAGGTATGAAGCTACCATCCCCCCTGAGAATAACATTGGGATGAAAATTAGTTTTGTAAAGAATTTTCGATAAGCGAAGTTCTTTCTTGATAAAGCATAAGCAAAACTTGTCATAATAACAAGACCAAGTAAAGTCCCGCTAATGGTAACTAAAATTGTAATTCCATATGCTTTAAATATTTGAGGCCCTGTTCCTCCAGCTCCAAAGATATATTTATAAGCATTTAAGCTCCACTCTTCTGGCCAGAATTTATATCCATTCATTTGAAGACTTTGTTCACTGGTAAAAGAGATGATGATAACAAATATAAATGGAATAATACACATTGCCGCAAGCGCCCCAAATAAAATATTTAGCGCAATATTAGCTGGTTTTGAAATTGAATTGAATTTATTTTTCTCCTCATCTTTTGCTAAAAAGATTCTTTTGAAAAATGATTTTTTTTCTTCAAGAACTACCTCTTCTTGTTGTTGAAATTTATTTTCTTTGATAATCTCCATCTTTAATACACCACCTTTTTTAGAAGAATGCATTCT